>JALSUP010000163.1 GCA_027071315.1 Sulfurovum sp. | reverse complement strand
AACTCATGCATGACATTGCCTTCCAAAGTAATAACATCACCCGCATTCAAAATGAAAACTTCCCCTTTGACTGAAAATTCAATGGCACCTTTGAGTGTCATGACGGCAATGGGAAACTTGGTTTTGTGCTCTTTCATGACCTGACCTTCTTTAAAGGCGATGCGGATCTCTTTTCCGAAGTCGGAGTCTAACATGGGTGTGATGACGACAGATTCGTCCGAGAACTTCAAGTCGCTGAAAAATGATGCTGTTTTCATGGGTATATCCTGTTTTTTTGGATGATTATAGCCATAAGATCATAGGTGCAGATTGATACATGTCAAGAGCTTATTTAACTGGTAGGTAGGCATAGCCTTCATTTTGGTAACGTATGAGTGCCTCTGTTTTGTTAAAGGCAGGAATGACAAAAGGAAGCATGTCACTTTTTTTGATCTCACGTTTTTTCATACCGACAGAACAGACTTCCACTTTTGCCACTTTGGAAATATCTACAGCAATGTCTTTAATGCTTGAATCATTTTCAAAAAATGTATAGGCACCGCCGGAGATGACCACCGCCGCTTTGAGTGTATCACCTGTTTTGGCATAATAGTGTTGAAGTCCGTTGATATTGTGCAGGACTCTGTTCTCTACAGAAGTGGCAGAGGAGGTGGTCAGATCAAAGACCACCTTGTACTCTTTGGCGTGAAGAGAAGTAAGGGTGAGTAACGTTATTATGAGTAATTTTTTCATCTGTATCCTTAGTGGTAATAATGTAAAACATTATGCACTTGTTTTACTGAAGAGTACTTTTTTTTACCCTCATATCAGTATTTGCAGTGTACACTAAACAAAAATGCCAGGATGAATGTACGTGAAGAAACTGATTGAAATTTTAAAAGAGAGTATCGGCAAAGAAGATGACTTCATGGCTGCATTGGCGCAGAACCGTGACTACTGCTGGCAGAGAGAGTACCCGGTGGCGGTAGTGCATGAAGCACGCAGAGTGAAAGAGAATGAGATTAAAGAGAGACTCCAGGAGAAAGCGTTTTTCAATGAAGCGGGTTATACACCCTCTTCCTGGAGCGCAGACCGTATAGAAGAATTAAAAAGCCTGGCACCCCAGTATGTAAAAAGTGTCTCGGTACTGGTCCACAAAGGAAACCCGCACGGCTTTTTTCTTTTTCAGGAGAAGCGGGCAAGGGATTACTGGAAAAAAGTGTCAGATGACGGCTCTTTTGTTGCAACAGTGGAGTACAGCAGGTATGCGTCCGGCAGCGACATTTGTCAAATAGAAGCAGACCTGCGTGACCTGATGCGTTCTTCTAAAGAAGTACCTTCACTCAAAGAGATCGGTTATATCTGGGTGGTAGAAGCACCGATGGATCTGGAGTTGGACAGAGTGCTGGCACACTACTATCAAAAGGATTGGATGATGGTCATCGGAAAACAGAAGATCGTTTATATAGGCTGGCATGAACGTTTAGGTTCTGTTGATATGCGCCATTTTGTCTGCCCGCCAAAACCCAAAAGGAGAGATAACAATGCATAAAGAGAACCCTAATGCCAAAAATGTTCTGGGAGAACCCCTGGAACCCTGTTCATTAAAACCGCTAACCGGTTACTACAGAGACGGTACCTGTTTTTCGGGAGAGAACAACCCGGGTTACCATGCAGTGTGCATCTACGCGACCAAGGAATTTCTGGACTATTCCAAAAAAGTAGGCAATGATCTCTCAACACCTATGCCGGAGTACAATTTTGCAGGCGTGAAAGAGGGACAGAGCTGGTGTCTTTCAGGTTCACGTTTTGTAGAGGCTGTGAAGAATGGTATGGCGCCACATATTTTTATACATGCAACTCATGAGAGAATGCTGGAACTGATAGACCTTGAGACTTTGAAAAAGTATGCCATAGACCTTTAAATGGGAGATACTATGAATTTTGAACAACTGAACACTTATATTCTGAGTAGAAAGCATGCAACGTTTGATTATCCTTTTGATGAAACGACACGGGTCTATCGTATCGGTGAAAAAATGTTTGCATTGAGTTCGGAAAAAAGTCCAATTTCTGTGAATTTGAAGTGTGATCCTCTGTATGCTCTGGAATTACGAAGTCTTTATGATGGTATCACTTCCGGTTATCATATGAACAAAAAACACTGGAATACAGTTGTGGTTGAAGATTCGGATGTAGATGAAGAGACGGTGCGAGAGTTGATAGACCACTCCTATGATCTGGTTTATAAAAGTCTGACAAAAAAGCAGAGAGAAGCTTTGGGGTGAAGATGAGCCAAAGCCATCAGCTTTATAAACTTTATCTCTTACTGTTTGAAAAGTACGGTCCACAGGGATGGTGGCCGATGATGTCAGATGATCCGGAACAACAATCTGTGTACCATCCGGGTGATTACAGTTTTCCCCGAAACAGTTATGAAGTATTTGAGATCTGTCTGGGCGCCATACTGACACAAAACACGACATTTACCTCTGTCGTGAAAGCCCTGAACAATCTCAAGACTCTGAATGCACTTTCTCTGGAAGGTATTAAAGCATTGGATGAAACAGTGTTGAGAGAAGCTATAAGACCGGCAGGCTATTTCAACCAAAAGGCTAAATATATTCTGACATTTCTCACCTTTTTTGAAGCCTTGAATGGAGAAGTGCCTACAAGGAAAGATCTTTTGGATGTGCATGGTGTGGGAGAAGAGACAGCTGACAGTATTCTGCTGTATGCTTACGCTCAGCCGGAATTTGTTGTGGATGCCTACAGCAAACGGATTTTATTTGCCCTGGGTTTCATAGAAGAGAAAACAAAATATAAAGAGGTGAAAGCCCTGATGCAGGAAGCTTTGAACTCTTTTTTCTCCAGAGAGGAGAGGGTAAAGGTCTATCAGGAGTATCACGCATTGCTCGTTGCGCATGCCAAGCTGTATTACTCGAAAAAACCTTATGGAAATGGGTGTATGATCAAAGAGATAGTAGATGTATAAAAAGATATGAAATAATAATCATACAGATTTATAGGATATAATACAGGGCACCTATTATTAGAGGTGCCCTACATAAAATAAGGAGTCTGCACATGAAAAAAATAGGAATACTGTTACTGCTTTCGGCGCTACTCTTTGCCAATGAAGCAGAAGATATTGTTCGGAAAGTAGATCACAATATGCGCGGAAAAACGATCTATATGCAATTGAATATGACCGTCAAAACAAAATACCATCAGCGCAGTATGGAGATGAAGACCTGGTCGGAAGGGAAACATAAAAGTTTTGTCAAGATCATTAAGCCTTCGCGTGATTATGGTATCACTTTTTTAAGTCTGAACGGTCAAATGTGGCAGTATGTCCCCACGATCGAACGTATCATCAAGATCCCGCCTTCCATGATGCTTCAGAACTGGATGGGGTCTGACATTACCAATGATGACATGGTCAAACAGAGTTCCATCGTCGATGACTACTCTGCCAAGCTGCTGGGTAAGAAAGGCAGTGTCGCAACCATTGAACTGACACCCAAACCCAATGCGGCGGTGGTATGGGGAAAGATCGTTTCACAGATAGATACCCGGCACTACACGGGTATCAAAGATGTCTATTATGATGAGAACGGGGTGAAAGTACGTATGTTCACGTACAGTCAGGTGAAACGCTTCGGCAGCTATTATCTGCCGACTGTATGGCAGGTGAAACCTTTCAACAAACCGGGGCACCTGACGACGCTGCATGTCAAAGAGGCCAGCTACGACAAGCCGATCGATCCGGCTTACTTCAGCAAAAGCGCACTGAAACGTTTTTCACGATAGCAGGACTGTATGTTTAAACTGGCACTAAAGAACATTTTTTACTACAAAGGGCGCTCCGTCACAACCTTTGTACTGACCCTGATCGCTGCCTATTTTTTTATTGTGTATGTTTCCTTTATGAACGGAAGTCATGCCAATATGCTTAAAAATGCACTTGAAGTCTATACCGGTTCGATGCAGGTCTACCAAAAAGAGTATCGTACTCAGGGTGGGTATGACTACCTGATAGCAGACAACTCTCAGGTACTTCCGCTCTTTCAAAAAACAAAAGGATTGAAAGCATACAGTTCCCGGCTTGAAACCTACGGGATCGCTTCTTCCAAAGCGTATTCGAGTGCCATTATGCTGACAGGTGTGGATTTTGACAAAGAACAAAAACTTTCAGAGTTGAAAAAAGCCCTGGTCAAAGGGGTGTATGATTCCAGTGGAAATTGTTTGTATATGGGGAAGGGTGTTGCCGAAAAACTGCACGTCGGTCTGGGGGACAAAGTAAGTTTTGTAGGCTCTGCGGTCGACTATTCGTTTGTGGCAGAACTCTTTAATATCTGCGGACTTTTCAAAACCGGTATGTATGACTTCGACAACCAGAGTGCTTTTATGAACCGGCACTATTTTGACAGCGTTTTCCTGTCTGAGAATATGTCTACCTACATCGTGGCCATGGTGGATGAGATGAAAGAGAACGATGAGATCGCAGCGCAGATCGCCAGTGCACTGCCCTCTGATCTGAAGGTCTACACCTGGAAAAAACTGATGAAATCCATGGTGGAACTGACACAGATGGACAGTTTTTTCGGCTATATCTCCATGGTTCTTTTCTTTCTGGTGATCTTTTTTGTGATCATGATCTACGGCTTCATCAATGTGTCAGCACGGATCAAAGAGCTGGGTATCTTGCGTGCCATCGGTGTCAGCAATGGCAGTGTCAGCCGGCTTCTTCTGTATGAAATACTTATATTGACCGTGGCAGCACTTGCTCTGGCTGTCCCTCTGGGTGCCTATACGGCATACTATTTTCAGATCCACCCGATCGTCATACCGGGTCTGAGTGATATGTATAAGGAGTATGGTGTGGTTTCTGACCAGGTTCCGACACAGTTCGATCCTGTGACGATTTTGTGGAATACCCTACTTGTTTTTTCTCTCAACCTTTTGAGTATTGTCTATCCGATACTCTATACACGTTCATTTACGCCTGTGGAGGCTATTCGTCATGTTTAAAACCTTACTGCACATTGCTTACAGAAATGCTTTTCTTCGCCGGAGCCGTGCCATTCTTCTGGTACTGATGATCGGTTTGAGTATGGGTATCATGGTGGGTCTGGAAGGTTTGTATGACGGGATGTCCCAGCATATGATCGACAAAACCATGCGGAGTGACAGCGGCAACATTTCACTCTATGACAAAAAATACAGGCTGGAAGACGATATCCGCTACCATATTTCCGAAGCAGCGGAAAAAGTCAAAAATATCTCTGCTCTTCCGGGTGTAGAGAGTGCCCTGTGGCGCATACAGGCCAATGGACTTGCCCAGACAGCACGCAAATCCAAATCGGCCAGACTGATAGGTATTGATATCGAGGCGGAAGAAAAATTTGGAAAGATCAGTGATTTTCTTGAAAAAGGCACTCTTGATTTTGGGAAGAACGGCGTTTTCGTCGGCAGTGAACTGGCAAAGAAACTCAATTTGCACCTCGGCTCCAAAGTGATCTTTACGACCCAGGACAGCCATCATGAGATCCAGTCCGTAGCCTTTCATGTCAAAGCCATACTGCATACGACCAATGTCAATCTGGATGAACGGGCACTTTTTATGTCACGGAAAAAAATGACAGAATTGCTTGCGTTGAAAGCGGGTACGGCAACACAGATCGCTGTGATGGCAGGAGATACCGACATTCAAATGCTTCAAAAAACGCTTAAAGGACTCTACCCGAAGCTGGACGTTAAAACCTTTGTGTCTCTTTACCCTCAGCTTAAACAGATGCAGTCACTGATGAATGTCTTTAACGAGATCACTTTTTTCATTGTCATGATCGTTGTTTTCATTGGTATTATGGGGGTAATGTATGTTTCCATTCTTGACCGTATCCGTGAATTCGGTATACTTTTGAGTATCGGGTATGCCTATCGTTACATTCGCTGGCAGATCCTTGTTGAAGCACTTTTCCTTGGTCTGGCAGGCTACCTGCTGGGTGTTGTTGTCGGTTTGGTTTTTCTCTCTTACCTGACGTATCACGGGCTTGACCTGAGTATGTTTGCAGCCGGTATGAGTATGTTCGGGCTGGACAGCATTGTCTATGCCACCATTAAAGTGCACTATTTTGTCTCAACCCTGCTTGCCATTGTC
>JALSUP010000162.1 GCA_027071315.1 Sulfurovum sp. | reverse complement strand
GGAAGAATTTTTTCTATTGATTTTATAGAATTTCTCTCAAATGAATGAAGGCATCATTTGAGGAATAATGACTTTAGGTTCTGATTTTGGAATTGGGAGGGTATTTTTAGAGGTGCCCTTAAATATATTGATTAAAAAATCTCTTCCTGTGTAAAACATGGGAAGAGGAAAATGAAATGCTATACTTTCAATAATCATAATGAAAAAAGAGATGAAGTGATGCAAAATATCAGAGGGTACATTTTATCTGTTTTGTATCTCTCTTTTGTCTCGGTACCACTCTGTGCCGAATTACCTAACGCCAATGAGGTAAAAATACCCGATGTCCCTCCCTTTAATCTTACCTACAAAGAAACATCACTCAAGTGCTACCCCTCTTCGCTGATAGAAACAAAAATCAAAAGAAAATTTGTAGAGTTCGTCTGTGTCCAGCGTAATCTGGCGAATCGACTCGTAAGTGATACCGAGGAGATCCTGTCCGAGGAGGACAGGGGACGAGAGGAGACAAAACGTCTCAGGCAAAACATGAAAGAGCAGAAGAGTATCGGGGAGATCTACTATGTCAAGATCCCGGAGGGAGATGCCCGCTATCCCAAAATTGCATCACGGGAGGCAAAGCAGATACTCGAGAAGGACCGGTATTTCGGCAAGTATATCCGATGGTTGCTTCCCGCCAGGTTCTATATCAGTCTGCGACCGCAATATGCAGATATGGCAGGAAGCGAGGATGGTGGACATTTTCGCAATGCCGGTTCGAGGGCAGGGTTCTTTTATTTTTACGAGTATGACAACGATATGGGTTTTACTTTTCAGTATGAAGGCAACGTCAACGAAGAGAGTAAGGGCAGGTTCATCAACCTCTCTGACCAGTCCGATTCATATAGGAGATTGAGCTATCTTGCCCTGGACTATAAAAAGATGACACTCCTCGTGGGTAAATACTGGTCTGCCTATTACGATATCGCGGGCTGGACTGACTACTTCATGGCGTACGGCGCACAGGCAAGTGGTGCATTTAACAATTCCGGTGATGGTTCAGACTCGGGAACCGGCCGTGCGGACAGAATGCTTCAGGTACACTTTTCTTTCAATGATTTTGAAAGCACAGTGCAATATCAGTTCGGTCATGATACACCGGAAGGTTTGGATGCTGCATTCAGCCACCGAATGGGAGCAAGTCTGGTCTATGAAGGATGGAAAGAAGAGGGGTGGAGAGCAGGTGCGGCGTTTACCTATGCCAGGTACGATGAGATCACTGCAGAGATGCGTCAAAAAGGGATCACAGGGGATGACCTGGCATACATAGCGGGATTTTCCTATAAAAAAGACCATTTCCTTGTGAACGGAAATCTTTCTTATACGAAGAATCATATGAGTGATGACCAGGGGATCTATTTTAACGGTGTTGGTGCAGAATTGTATGCCAAGTACGATATGACCAGCCAGATCCGTACAGTCGCAGGTTTCAACTGGCTGCATCCCCGTGGTGAGTATGACGGTAAATACGAGATCAAAAAAGAGATCCTTTCGCTTCAATATACCTTCGGTAAAAAAACATTTGACGATGTGGTCTATGTAGAGTTTTCCTTTCCCCATGGTTCATCCGCTTCGGGAGTACAGGCCAATACGAGTATCGCTATAGGCTTGCGCTATCTTATAGATATTTAGGGATACATTTTAAAGAGTATCGTTGTTAGGCAGATTGAAAGTAAAAAATGGGCACATCTAGG
>JALSUP010000161.1 GCA_027071315.1 Sulfurovum sp. | reverse complement strand
GACCCGCTTCACTCTGTGAACTTTGGAACCCTCTGTCCCAAAGGACTCTCGGAACATAAAATGGTCTATGCCGATTCTCGTGTGCACGAACCACTTATACGTAGAAATGGAGAACTCACCCCTACAACATGGGATGAGACATTTAAACATACTTCTAATGAATTTAAACGTATTCAAGAGGAGCATGGCAAAGGTGCTGTGGCGGTCATTTCCACAGGACAATTGCTCACGGAAGACTTTTATGCTTTGGGGAAATTTGTACAACTTGGATTAGAAACCAACAATTATGACGGTAACACCACACTTTGTATGGCTTCAGCTGTGATGGGTTACAAACAAACCTTTGGTTCAGATGGACCAACAGGCTGTTATGAAGACTTTGAAAAAGCCGATGTTATCATGCTCATTGGTGCCAATATTGCAGACAACCACCCTATTTTGAAACTGCACATCGCTAAAAATGAATCTGTCACCGGTAAAAAGCCAACCATCATTGTGGTAGACCCACGTAAGTCAAAAACAGCGCAAATGGCTGACATTTTTGTACCTTTGAAACCACGTTCAGACTTGGCACTCATTAACGGTCTGTGTTACATCATCTTTGAACAGGGTTGGGAAAATGAGAAGTTCATACAGGAACGCACCAACGGTCACAAAGAGTTCAAAAAACACATCTTAGCCAACTACCCTCCTCAGGAAGTTGCAGAAATTACCGGTATTGATGTCAAAGAGCTTTACCGCTTGGCCAAAGTCTACGCTCAGGCCGATGCAGTCATGTCTGCCTGGACCATGGGCGTGAATCAAAGTTCCATAGGGACAGACACGGTTTCTGCCATCTGTAACCTTGCCCTCATCACAGGGAATGTCGGACGGGAAGGTGCTGCACCAATGTCCATTACCGGTCAATGTAATGCCATGGGTACACGTGAATTTGGTTTTACCTCATCCATTCCGGGCTACAGAAACTATGCTTCAAACTCAGACAGACAGGCCTTTGCAGACATTGTCAATGTCCCTGTCGAGCTTGTACCGACGAAACGCGGGTACGCCTACCCTCAAATAATTGATGCCATTAATCGTGGAGAAATCAAAGCCTTATGGGTGGTTGCGACCAATCCATTGGTCTCTTACCCTGACCAGAATGCTTTGCGTGCCGCTTTGAAAAAGCTTGACATCCTTGTGGTACAGGATGCCTTTATGTCAGACACAGCTGAGATAGCCGATGTGGTCTTTGCAGCAGCAACCTGGTCTGAAAAAGAGGGATGCTACACCAACTCTGAAAGACGCTGTAACTACGCAAAGAAAGCCGTTGAACCTCTTGGAAATTCGAAAGCGGACTCCGATATAGTCAAAGAGTTCTCAAAATACTTTGACGGTAAATATGAACTGCTTTTTAAAGGCTTAGAGACACCAAGAGATGTTTTTGAAGAGATTAAACGTGTCAGCAAAGGACAACTCTGTGACTACTCGGAAATGTCTTATGAGAAGATAGAAGAACTCGGTGGTATTCAATGGCCCTGTAATGAAAGATCTCCACAGGGTACCAAACGTCTCTACACAGAAGATATGCCCTGCAGAACAGCTGATGGGAAAGCCTCTCTGCTTCCCGTAGAGTGGAAACCTCTCTCAGAAATGGCTTGTGCAGGCTTACCGCTCATTTTAAATACAGGAAGAACCGTTGAACAGTTCCACACCCGTACCAAAACAGGTACCATTGGCATACTCGATGCCCTGGCACCCGAAGCATGGGTAGACATTAGCCCCAAAGATGCACTCAAACTACAGGTTAAAAGCGGTGACCGTATTGCCCTTTCGGGGACACGCGGACGGGTGGAAGATGTCATTGTTAAAGTGACTCAAACCATAGGAGAAGGCTCTGTCTTTGTCCCTTTCCACTTTAACGAACAACTCATCAACAACATCACCATTCCAGAGTTTGACCCGAAGTCTTTTGAACCCAACTACAAGCAGTGTGCCGTGCAACTGCACTCAGAGGCAGTACCCGAAGGGATCGTCTATGAAGAGGTAGAAATTTCGGGTTATCTGGAGGGTGTGAAAGTGTATGAGGAAGAGGTCCAGAAAGAAGTTATGGAAGAAGAAAAAAGTATTTCGAAAGAAAAAGAGGCCTAAGGTGACAGAGGAAGGTCTCTCTTCTGCTCATTTATCTAGAGCTTATGCTATAATTTCATCACTTTAATTTAAGGCAACATTTTTGGAAACTTCTGTAGCGCATACTCAAAAATTTATTATTAAACTCTTTCCGGAGATCATGGTCAAGGGTGCTTCTGCCAAAAGACAGATGGTTGGACAACTCTACAACAACCTCATGTCACTGCTGGGCAGATACAGCGAGGAGATCAAGGTCAGAAAATTCTCTGACAAGATCGAAGTCGTCACGCCTCTTGAATTTGTTGTAGAAGTCAGACAGACCCTGCTTGACACACCGGGCATTGAACAGGTGCTTGAAGCCCTGCAGTTTGACGACATGGACTCTCTGGAAAAGATCAAAACAAAAGTCTCCGAAGTGATGGGACATACCATTGACCATAAAACCTTTGTCATCCGTGTCAAACGTTCAGGAAAACACGCATACAACTCAACTAAAATAGAACAGACGGTCGGCGGCTATATGCTTGCACACACGCAAGCCAAAAAAGTAGACCTGCATCACCCGGAAGTGACCATTCGTCTTGAGCTCATCAACAATCAACTCAACATCATCACCACCAAATATATGGGTCAGGGTGGTTTTCCTATTGGTACACAGGGAGACATACTCTCTTTAATGTCCGGCGGTTTTGACTCGACCATTGCTTCTTACCTCACCATGAAGCGTGGCCTCAAAACACACTTCATCTTTTTTAACCTTGGCGGTATTGCCCATGAGATCGGAGTCAAACAGGTTGCCTTTTACCTCTGGAATAAGTTTGGGGCATCGCACAGAGTCAAATTCATCTCTGTGCCTTTTGATGATGTGGTAGAAGAGATCTTCCGCTCTACCCATGAGAGCTACATGGGTGTGACACTCAAACGTCTCATGCTTCTCGCAGCAGAAAAAGTGGCCAATGAAATGGAAATAGACGCTCTGCTCACCGGTGAATCTGTGGCACAGGTTTCCAGCCAGACACTCAGAAACCTTGCACTCATTGACCAGGTCACGAACAAACTCATACTCAGACCCTTAGCCACCATGAACAAACCGGACATCATGCATATGGCAGCACAAATAGGGACTAAAAGTTTCGCGGAGAGCATGCCGGAGTATTGTGGTGTGATCTCCAAAAATCCTATTACCCACGGTTCCTACAAACGTATGGAGAGAGAAGCCAAACGTTTTAACTATGATGTACTCGAGAAAGCCGTAGAGAACTCAAAAAGCATTTATGTCGATGAGATCATTGATAATGTCACCGAAACAGCAGCCGTAGAAGTCATCAACACTTTGGATGACGAGAATTATGTGGTCATTGACATCCGTGCAGAAGAAGCCTGCATTGATACCAAAGTGCCTACACTCAAAATTCCCTTTCACAAACTCAAATCGGAATTTAAAAAACTACCGCAGGACAAAGAGTACCTGCTCTATTGTGAAAAAGGGATCATGAGTCAGTTGCATGCACAGTATTTGAGAGATGCGGAAGAGATCACCAATGTAAGGGTTTATAGACCAGAATAATAATAAACCCTGACCCGTAGGGTGCGTATCCACGCACCACATAATCAAATTGGCATGTCATAAAATATATGCCGAAAGGCCAGACCAAAGGTGCGTGGATACGCACCCTACGCGGGTTGCAATAGTAGCTTCAAATCATTCAGGTCAAACAATAACAGATTTTTATCTTTCATACCCAACAACTCATTTGAAAAGCCACTCTTTGAAAAGAGTACATAGGTATCGACAGGGATACCTGACTGTAAAGCCTTCTCTTTGAGTTTATTGAGTTCATTTTTACAAATTTTTCTCTCTTTGTATTTGCATTCACCTAAAATAAGCTTTTTCTCCGATGTGATCGCCAAAATGTCAAATTCACTGTGCTGATTCCAGTAAGAACCTGAACTCAGTAAGGGACTTTTCTTTTCATAATACTTCAGCAACAGGTCATCACACAGCTGTTCATAAATAAGCGTACGCAAACGCTCATAATGCTTTTCAAAATTCTCTAAAAAAGCTTTTCCGTCTCCAGAGCTTAGTTCTTTTCTGTAATAGGTGACAAAACCAAACCAAAAACGCATAAAAGGCTGTACAAAACGCAATTTATCCTGGACTCTGTATGCACGAAGCTCTTTTTTAAGTTTATGTTTGGGGTGAATCTTCAGCGGTCTCTCCCGGGTACGTTCTATATAGAGTACATTCAGGTCGATCAGCTCTTCTATGATGGCTTCGCCCAGTCCTTCTGAAAGTCTCGCTTTTTTTAATACCGCATAAAACTTTCCGTCACCTCTGGCAACAGCCATCAACACTTCACGGTATGGACTCTCTATAAGATAAGAAGGAGAAACAATACTTTGAAATTTTTCAAATTTTTGTACAAAATTATTTTCAACCATAGAGAAGACATTGTCGAAAAAATCCAACTCAATACTTTCTTCTACCCCGCCCAATATAGAGAAATACTCAACAGACTGTTCCAGGGTTAAATGGGGGTTGTAATGACTAAAATAGGTAAATGCGTTTTTAATGGTAATGGCCCTTATATTCTTTGTACATAGTTTAACATAGATTTGATATAATATCTTTATTCAAGAATTGATTATTTTTTAATCAATTTATTTACCTATAAAGTGTGCCTATGGAACAATTTTTCACCAGATCAGAACATGTACAGAATATTATCAAGGGTTTTAACCTCACAAAGACGCTTTTTGTCTCCTCCATTATTATCGGGGAAGCACATACAGGTAAAAAACTGTTAGCCAGATCACTCTTTCCAGATGCCTATGTGGTCTCTGGGGAAAATCAGGAAGCCGTTGAAGATGCACTCCAAACTTATGATGAACTGATCATTACCGATTTTGAAAAACTCTCCAACCAGGAGTCTTTGAATTTTGACAACAAACGCATTATTGCCACGGCAAACTATGTGGGTAATAAACACATAATAGATACACTCTTTGCCTTTATCTATACCCTGCCTCCACTCAAAGAGCGTCCTGAAGACACCGAATACATTAAAGCTCATTTCGTCAAGGAAGCCGAAGAGAACCTCATGCTTTCTGCACATGACATTCCCCTTTCGGCCATGCCGGTGAATCTTTCCAAGAATTCCCAAAGTCTTAAAAGTGCCATCTATAAATACCTGATGACCCATGCTATGAACCAAAAAGATATTCAGGAAGCCATACACAGCTACATTTTAAAAAACCTCGATGGTAACAATGGCTACAAAGAGTACATAGGCCTGTATGAAAAACCCCTCATAGAAGCAGGACTTGAAAAATTCGGTTCACAACTGCAGCTTTCTCAAATACTGGGAATCAACAGAAATACCTTACGAAAGAAAATACATGAACACGGAATCGATTAATTTTCAATCGTTTGTCGATTGGGACAACTCACCTTTTATACTCTTCTCTTCTCTGGGTAAGATCCTCTATTTGAACAATGCTGCGGAGATTCTCTTTGGCTATGTCACCAAAAAAGAACTTTTTGACCTCGCTCTTGCCTATGCACCGCAAGATTTTGGACACAAGACCACTACGATGTCTCTCAACTATGACTCTTTCACCTTCTACGCTATTACTATTGGCTACGAAAACGAAGATCAAATTTCTATTCGTTTTTACAATGCACCAAGGGTACGTCCTGCCACACCTATTGAGAGAGACAAGCTGGTCAACACAGACATTAACCTACTGCTTGAAGCCAATATTGCACTCTTTCGAACAAAAAACAGCAATGCCCTTCAACTTTTAACCGACCATGATATTCCAGAATTCAAGATCGACCAAAACAATTTTTCCAAACTCCTGCGTAAAACACTCGAAGCATTCAGAGCATCAGACTCCATTCATATTACGCTTAAACTGCTCACCGGTGAGCATGTCATCATCGATGGAAAGAAAAAACCTATTGTACAACTCTCGGTAGAAGCCAATGGTCGATACAGCGATGCAGATGAAGAGATAAAAAATATAGCCACCCATTGCCACATTGCCCATCTACTCAAAGAGAGAAGTATTAAACTGGAAATTCCGCTGATCGGATAGTACTGTTTCAATAAGGCACTATTATGTACTGTATTATCCCCGCTTAAAAGAGGAAATTGATTAAAAATTAATCATCTTTCCCTCTCAAAAAAATTCCGAATCATGGTACTATTGTTCCGTAAAACATACACATAAAGGAATATAGCATGAAGTTAAAACTTTTCGCTCTACTGGCAGCACTATTGCCAATGGCTGCTTTTGCAGAAGACAAACTCGATTCGGGTGATACAGCATGGATGATGATGTCCACTGCACTCGTTCTACTAATGACACCCGCAGGACTTGCCCTGTTCTACGCAGGTATGTCAAGATCTAAAAATGCATTGAACACGTACGCCATGGTGATGGGTGCGTTTGTACTTGCATTTGTAGTATGGGTTATCGCTGGTTACTCATTGGCATTTGGAACATCTGAATCTGCAGGGATCCAATCATTCATCGGTGGGTTTGGAAATGTATTCCTAAACGGTGTTGACTGGAAAGACCTTAGCGGTACTTACCCGACATTCGTCTTTATTGCCTTCCAGGGAACATTTGCTGCGATTACTGTAGCCATCGCTTCCGGTTCTGTCATCGGACGTATGAAGTTCTCAACATGGATGGTCATCGTAGCCCTATGGGGACTTGTTGTTTATGCTCCTATTACTCACATGGTATGGGGTGGAGAAGGTGCACTGCTATTTGATGCCGGTGCACTTGACTTTGCCGGTGGTACAGTTGTACACATGAATGGTGGTTTGGCTGGTCTTGTACTTGCTATCTTGGTCGGTAAAAGAACAGGTTACCCAAAAATTGCTATGAAACCTTTCTCAATCATCCTTACTGCGGCAGGTGCTGCACTCCTATGGTTCGGTTGGTACGGATTTAATGCCGGTTCAGCATTTGGTGCAAATGCCATTGCCGGTGTTGCATTGTTAACCACCACCATCGCGACTGCTGCTGCAGGTCTTACATGGTTGATCATCGAGTGGGTTATCTATAAGAAACCAACACTTCTTGGAATCGCATCCGGTATTGTTGCCGGTCTTGTTGCCATCACACCTGCTGCTGGTTTCGTCTCTGTTGGCGGTGCATTCATCATTGGTATTGGTGGATCAATCATCGGATTCTTCGGTGTTGTTTACCTTAAGAAAATGTTCAAATATGATGATTCACTAGATGCATTTGGTATCCACTTCCTGGCTGGTCTATGGGGTGCATTGATGACAGGTGTTCTTGCATTGAATGACAAAGAGCTTCTCTGGGACGGTCCACTTAAAGAGAGTGGTGACCGAATGGGACAGTTCATGGTTCAAGTTCAATCTGTAGTGGTTGTTGGTCTTTGGACACTTGTTGGTACTGTGGTCGTTTACTATGTAGCCTCTGCGTTAACAGGTGGTGCGAGAGTAGATACTGAGACTGAAGAGATAGGTCTTGACGAGTCTGTACACGGTGAGAGAGGAATGAACGTTTAATCGTTCATCCTTCCCCTAATAATATATAAGGATTTTTAACATGAAAAAAATTGAAGCAATCATCAAGCCGTTTAAACTTGAAGATGTAAAAGATGCATTGGTAGAAGCTGGAATTGAAGGTATGACCGTATCTGAAGTCAAAGGTTATGGTAGACAGCAGGGGCACTCTGAACTATACAGAGGCGCTGAATACGTAGTTGAGTTCATTCCAAAGATCAAGATCGAGATCGTTGTAAGTAGCCAAGAGTATGCTGACATTGCTGTAAAAGCAATCAACGCTGCAGCGAAAACAGGTAAGATCGGTGATGGTAAAATTTTCGTAAGTTCAATTGATTCTGTACTCAGAATCAGAACAGACGAAGAGGATGAAGAGGCACTCTAAGCCCTCGTTAAAACTTTGAGAAAAGAGTGTACACTCTTTTCTCTCTCCTACATACTGATTAAAAATTAATCATACTTTTCTCTATTCTTTCTAAAATTATTATTTTCCTGTTTATTTTTTAAACACCCTTTCTTTACTATTATTTTCTATTATTGATACACTAACAGTACAAATTTATTAGGAGACTTGAATGGAAATGAATTATGTCATCGATACCTTTTTTGCCATCTTTGCCATGACCCTCATCATCTTTATGGTGCCGGGGTTTGCCATGCTCGAAGCAGGATTGGTAAGAACCAAGAACGTAACGTCTGTATTAACAGTTAATGTAATGATCTATGCAGTGGCCTCTCTGGCCTTTATGCTGATAGGATACAAATATGCCTTTGGAAGCTGGGATCACCAGGAGAGCATGAGTAAATATGCTTTCTTCCTTTTTCAAATGGCCTTTGTCGGAAAAGTGGTCAATATTATGTCTGGCGGAGTCTCTGAACGTTCACGTATCATCCCGCTGGTACTCTTTACCATTGCGGTAGGAGCCTTTATCTACCCAACCATTGTCAACATCACCTGGGGAGCCAATTTCCTTTCAGGCACGGCCTTTGATATCTCAGCCATGCACGACCTTGCAGGCTCTACCGTTATACATTCTACCGGAGGTTGGGCACTGCTTGCAGCCATTCTCATTATGGGGCCAAGACGTGGACGCTTTAAGAAAAACGGTGCCATTAAAGTCATTCCTGCTTCCAACATTCCATTGGTTGTCCTGGGTGCCTTCTTACTGTGGATCGGCTGGTTCGGATTTAATGGAGGATCGGTCGGAGCCATTTCAAGTAAAGAGAATGCCGATGCTGTTGCACTTACCATTATGAACACCAATACTGCTGGTCTTTCAGGTGCCATTGTCGGCTGGCTCTTTACCTATGTGCGCTATAAAAAGTTCGATGTCACCATGATACTGAACGGTGCATTGGGTGGATTGGTTGCCATTACTGCCGGTCCAGACCTTTATGACATACATACCCCTATTCTCATAGGTGCCATTGGTGGTGCTTTGGTTGTCATCTTTGTACCTGTCTTTGACAAACTGAAAATGGATGACCCTGTAGGTGCACTCTCTGTACACTTGGTCAACGGTATTTGGGGAACACTCGCTGTGGGTATCTTTGCCGATGTCAGTCTCTTAGGTCAACTCAAAGGTATCGCTGTTGTGGGAGCCATTGTGTTTCCACTCTCTTATGCTACGATCTACCTCATGAATAAACTCTTTCAACTTCGTGCTGGAGATGATGAACAGTTGGAAGGTATCGATGCCATCGAATGTGGTATGGAAGCATACCCGGAATTTAAACGCAGTATTTAACATTAACATATAAGGAATAATCATGAAAAAAATAGAAGCAGTCATCAAACCGTTTAAACTCGATGAAGTCAAAGAAGCACTTGTTGAGGCAGGTATTGAAGGTATGACCATTTCGGAAGTCAAAGGCTATGGTAGACAACAGGGACACTCTGAACTCTACAGAGGGGCAGAATATGTCGTAGAATTCATCCCGAAGGTCAAGATAGAAATTGTCGTCAGTTCTCAGGAATTTGCAGACAAAGCTGTTGCCGCTATTGCGGCATCAGCCAAAACAGGAAAGATCGGTGACGGAAAGATCTTTGTCTCCGACATTTCCAAAACCATCCGTATCAGAACAGATGAAGAGGACGAAGAGGCTCTGTAGGGTTGGCTTTAGCCGACCTTTACCATTTTAAATTTCTCTATCTGTTCTTCACTCCCGGAGATCTTCCAATCCACACCCTCTATCCCAAAATCACGTTCATACGCTGTAATACCAAGCCCTTTTAAGGTATGTAGTATTTTGTCTACATCAGAATAACTGCTTTTAAACAGATAAACGATCTGTTTTTCATACAAAACTGTTTCAGAAACTTTCAAAACATCCTTAACCGCCAAAGCATAAGCCCTTGCCATACCGCCTGTGCCAAGCTTGATACCGCCAAAATAACGTACGATCAACACTGCACAGTTGATCATCTCTTCTCCGCGAAGTACATTGAGTGCGGGCACACCGGCACAGCCTTTGGGCTCTCCGTCATCAGAACTGTTCTCGACAGTCTGCTCATATTCATTCAAATAGCGCAAGGCATAGACCACATGGTTGGCTTTCGGATGCTCTTTTTTGAGTTTCTCCTGCAAACCGTCATAGTCAGCTATGGGCACTATCTGTGTTAAGAATTTGGAACGCTTTACTTCTGTCAGTGCTTCGAAGGAGCATTCAACTGTTTTCACAGATCTCTTCCAGTTTTTTATATCCGGCATAGAGTGTCAGACCCAGTCCTATTCCTATCGCATCGGCAACGATATCCAGCCATTCGGCACAGCGGTTGGGTGTAAAATATTGAGAGAATTCAATAAAAAAAGCATAAAAAAGCAAGTAAAGTGTTGCTTTCAACCAGGATATGGCATAGGCTAGTGTTAAGAGGAGAGTCAAAACAGCGAAGGCAATAAAGTGTAAGGTTTTGTCAGAGAGCTCGCCAATTTCCGGTGCCATCTCCTGGGGGATCATAGCCAAGACATAGGAAGCCAGCAAAGCCAGCCAGAAAAGTACTTTGTAGACCTTACTGTACTGTACAGGCATTGACTCTCTTTACGATCAATTCTACAAATTTTTCACTGTCATTCATACACTCGGCAACCTCATAAGCTTCATATTTCAATTTATCCGCGATCTCTCTGTGTTCAATATCGAGTTCAAATACCGTTTCTGAATTATCAAGCGTAAAGGCAAGAGGGAAAATGAGTACTTTTCGATGTGTGGGATTACGCAGTACATCTACCAGATTTGGCTCCAGCCAGGCAGAAGAGCCTACTTTTGACTGATACACCAGTTTAATAGCATGAAATTCAACACCTTTGAGAGCCAGATAGGTTTTAATGGCCGAAGCATTCCCCTCTACCTGATTCTGATAGGGGTCGCCCTCTTTGATGATACTCATAGGCAGACCATGTGCGGACAATAACAGATCATACTCTTTCGTCTCTTTCCCCTGCATCGCTTCCATGATCTTCTCTACAGAAGCTTCGATATAATCCAAATCGTCATAATAGGGGTCAATGACAGTTATTTCAGGATGGTACCCCAGCGCTTCACAACGCTCTTCAATATCTTCTACAGAGGAGTGTGTGGTCGTAGTAGAATATTGTGGATACATGGGGAAAAGGATCAATTCATCCACACCCTCTTTCTGACAGGACGCTAACGCTATATCTGCAAAAGGGGGGACATAACGCATTGCTGCATAGACAGGTATATTGAGTTCATTTTTCAATTTTTCAATTAACACTTCAGTCAATTCAGGCAGAGGAGACTTGCCACCGAGGAGCCTATAATTTTCTTTGACATCTTCCAGTCGCTTGCCTATAATAATAGAAGCAATAAATGCCCGTAAATAAGGATTCATGGTCAAAATATGTTTGTCCGCAAACATATTACGTAAAAAAAGTTCTACTTCTTCTATATTGTTCGGTCCACCCATGTTTAGAAGTAATAGTGCTTTGCTCATTGTCATCCCAAATCTTTAAAGTCTTGTATTTTAGCATAGTCAGTGTAAAATCATACCTAATAACCTACAACAAAGGCTTTTTTATGATCATCATTCCCGCACGTATCGGTTCGAGTCGTTTTCCCAACAAAGTATTGGCAGACATAGGCGGTGTCCCCATGGTCGTACGCACAGCAATGACCGTACAGGACATCGACAAAGTAGTCATTGCCACTGATTCCCAGGAGGTGATCGATATTGCCAAAACACACAACATCGATGCAGTCATGACTTCCTTGGAACACCAAAGCGGTACAGACCGCATATTTGAAGCTGTCCGCCAACTGGGTCTTGCAGAAGATGAGATCATCATCAATGTACAGGGCGATGAACCTTTTATTGAAACGGAAGTGGTGCAGGCTATTTACAATTTAACAAAGCACAATAAAGACAATGAGAGGGTCATGATGAATTCCTGTTATAAACGTATCAGCAATCCGGAAGCAGATGATCCCAATATCGTTAAGGTCGTAACAGATGACAGTGACATTGCCCTCTACTTCTCCAGAGCAAAGATCCCCTACCCCATAGACCACCATTTTGATGCCTATAAAGGGCATCTCGGTATCTATGGATTTACGGTAAGATCTTTGGAAAAATTTTGCAAACTTGACCCTGCACCTCTGGAAAATATAGAAAAACTTGAACAGTTGAGAGCACTCTACCATGGCTATGAAGTGGCTATGACAGAGGTTGAGACAGAGAGTTTCGGCATTGATACACCCGAAGACCTGGAGAAGGCGGTCAGACACCACAGGCTGTAGTTTAAAGCTAGAGGGAGGAAGCCTTGAAAATCATCAGGCCTCCTCTTTGGACCTTAGTGCTTATTCACAGCTTTTCCGAGATCCCACATTGGCATGAAGATACCAAGCGCCATCAGGAGAACAAGCCCGGCAATGAAGAAGAGCATGATCGGCTCAATGTAGGCAGCAAGGTTGTCTATGAGATCCTGAAACTGCATGTCATAGTACTGTGTCACTTTTCCAAGCATGGCATCCAGCTGACCACCGGCCTCTCCGGCTTTGATCATTTGTAAAAGCATGTTTTCATACAGGCCTGTCAGTTCAAATGCTTCCGCCAGACTCATACCACGCCCAATATTGGCATTAACAGTCAACAGTTGTTCTCTAATCACTTCATTGTCAACCATTCCAACAGCAGTATCCAATGCTTCAGAAACCGGGATACCGGAACGTACAAGTTCACCGAAAACAAGGTTGTACTTGTGCATCGTTGAAAGAAAGATCGCCTTGTTTATGAGATAGAACTTAGGGTTAATCATCAGTTTATCGGCAGAATATTTAAAATCATCACTATTTTTATAGAGATATTTCACAAAGAAAAAAGCACCTATCAATAGTGCCAGAATCAATAAACCATAGTTACTCATGGCCCATTCAAGCTTCAGAAGGATGATCGTTGGAATAGGAAGCTCTGCTTTAAAACTTTCAAAGATCGCTTTAAACTTCGGGACGACAACGATAATAAGAATGGTAAAAGCAATGGCCATGGCAGCCAGAGTGATCATCGGTGTACGGATCGCTTTTTTGAATTTAGCCGTATTGTCTCTCAGGTTCTCCAGTATATCTGCAAGTTTATGATAAGACTCTGAGATATTACCTGTTCTCTCACCAAGATTTGTCATTGCAAGGGCAACATGCCCAAACTCTTTTGTATAAGGTTTCATGGCATCAGACATACTGTTACCGGCATTAATATCACTGTTCATTTTATAATAAATTTCTTTGAGTCGCTGATTATGCGTATTTTCCGCAACATCTTCCAGTGTATCATTTATAGGAATACCCGCATCCGTCATAACAGCGATCTGTCTGATCGTCGATATTTTATCATTGATCGATATTTTAGACTTAAATGCACCCTTAAAACTGGAAATAATACCTGCAAAACTCTCTTCCAACGGTGCTGAAGTCTCAACAGCTTTCACGATCATCGTATGGGGGAATTTGATCTTTGTCTGATTGATCGCAGCCATTTTACTTATTGCCTTGACCAATTCCTGTCGCTTAGTACCTTTGTCCATTACCACTACATTAAAATATTTCATTATAATCTCGCCACCCTGTAAATTTCTTCAATTGTTGTCTTCCCAGACAATACCTTCGTGATCCCATCTTCAAACATACTGATAAACCCTTCTTCCATCGCTTGCTGTGTCATCTCTTCTTTGGTTGCATTTCTGGCGATCATACGGGAAAGTGTTTCAGAGATCGTCAGCACTTCAGCAATCATTTCACGACCGGAATAGCCACTGTGACCACACTCCTTACAACCCTCTCCCACATAAAATGTCGGATTTTCCGGTAAATACTGTTTGACGTCTTTTAAAAGCGCCTCTGGAAGTACTGTCTCTTTTTTACAATGAACACAGATCTTACGTACCAGTCGCTGTGCCTGAATGGCTACCAATGCACCAGAGACCAGATACTCTTCTATTCCCATATCCAAAACCCTGGTGACTGCAGAGATAGCATCATTGGTATGCAGTGTAGAAAGAACAAGGTGACCGGTCAAGGCAGCCTGTATCGCAATACGCAAGGTTTCCTGGTCTCGGATCTCCCCGATCATGATCTTATCCGGATCCTGTCTCAATATAGAGCGCAAAGCAGCAGCAAAGCCAAGCCCCACATGGGGACGCACCTGAACCTGCTGCAGACCGCTCATTTGGTACTCCACCGGGTCTTCTACGGTAATGATCTTGTCTTTCACATCTTTAATAGCATTCAGCGCACCATAAAGTGTCGTGGTTTTACCCGAACCTGTAGGTCCTGTAACCAGCACAATACCATAAGGTACTTTGATCGCTTCAGAAAATCGTTCATAGCAGAATTTACTCATACCTGCATCTTCAAGTTTGATCATAGCCTTTGTTTTGTCCAGTATTCTCAAGACGATCGACTCACCGTAAATCGTCGGTAAAGTTGAAACCCTGAAGTCAAATTCCTTTTTTGAAATAGTAGTTGAAAATCTACCGTCCTGCGGCTTCCTTTTTTCAGCAATATCTAAATTGGATAAAAGTTTCATACGTGAAGCCAGAGGATTGAAAATATCTTTTTCAAAGGTAAAACTTTGACGCAGCATACCGTCCACACGCTCTCTGATCACACAACTCTTTTCTGTTGCTTCAATATGGATATCACTTGCCCCGGCATAGATTGCAGACTTCAGAATAATATCAATCAGCTTCAATACAGCCGGTGACTCCTCACCTATATCATCGTAATTGTCCTGCTGATTCAAATCTCTTCTGATATCAGCGACCAGGCCTTTAATACTCTCGTTTATCTCCATACGCTGAAGATATTTTTCTATCTGCTTAGGCTGGGCAATTGCAATTTTGATTGGTTTTTTAGGAAAAAGTCTCTGTACACTATCCTGAGCTTCCATATCCAGAGGGTCTTCAAACACGATCACAATATTAAAATCCGTCTCTTCTATCGGGATCATATTGTATTTTAAAAGTTGAGAATAAGAGAATTGCGAGAAAAGTCTCATACTTATTTCTATGTTATCCAGGTCAATATACTCTACATTCAAAGCCTTTGCAGACTCTTTGATAATAGGTACAATATCAATACCTTCGATTTTTTCAAGGTGACGTAAAGTGATCACTCCCTGTCTTACCTTTTTTACCAAAAAAAGTTCAACCGAGACAAAGTCTATCATCTTTTCAGAGATCAGGTTTGCAAATGATATTTTTTTGGGAGGTCTGCTTTTCACCAGTTTGGAGATAGCATCTTTGGTTATCAACCCCTCATCAAGCATCATTTCAATCATTTTTACCATTTAGCTATACCTTTTCATCATAATATTACCCGAAAGACTATTTTTCCAAAGAATGCAACAGTCTTTTTGCTTCCGCAGAGTTGGATTTTTTTACATACTGTGACAAAACACGTATTGCCTCATTTTTTTGACCTGTTTTTGCTTTTGCCTTTGCAAAGATCAACCAACTCTCTTCAATATTGCCGTCAAGCTTATTAGTCTGCAGTGCCCAGTAGGCAGCCTTTCTGTATTTTTTCCTACTGTAGTACCCTCTCGCAAGAAAAAGAGCATCATCCACTTCATGACTGTCAGAAAAACGCGCTTCAATATTTCTATAGGCATCATAACTGACATCAGATACTTCTATATTGATCTTTTTACTGGGCTTTTTTCTCCTAATTTCACTACCGGACTCTGCACTGGAGGGGTCACTGACTTCAATAAAGACATCCCCCGGCTCCATAGGGTTATCGTCTCTCTTTGTCACAGCTCTTTTCGCAATATTGTCAATCGTGAGTTGTTCTTTTTCTGTACCTTTTTTCAACATCAGTGTATCTAAAGGAAGATCCAACGATACAGGAAATACAAGTTCATTTTTTTGCAAGTCAGAAGTACTTTTTTCAAACTGTGCTACAATAAGGTCTTTATAGTAGTAAGCAGCTACTGCTGCTAAAATCAAAAATATCACTAGCAGAAGATTTCGATAAAACGGTTTTCGTCTTTTTCTGTTATATTGTTCCCACTGCGCTTCCAAAGGTTTTATATCATACATCAATATATCCTAGTTTTAGAGCTGACATTTCAATGATCTTGTTGGATATTTTGTCATAATTGATCTTATGTGGTTCATTTTCATCATAATACTGACATATCTCAAAGATCGTAAAGAGTAATTTATTACACTCTCTGAAGTTCCCCTTTGTAAATTCATGAATCAACTTCATATTTTTATCTTTGAAACTGTTGGCAATTTCAAAAAGGTTTCTTTTTAAAAGTTTTTTATGTATATAGGCCGCCTGCTCATCTTTGGTTGCATTTTTCAACTCGATCACTTCCCAGATTCGAGACTGAAAATGTTCTTTTGCGATCAAATCTTCATCGTCCGTTTTATGAAGTGATACTATGAATTTGACAGACCGGGTATCAGAGATAAGTCTGATCTTTTCCATCATGTCCGCACCATACATCTGTGCTTCATCAAGTAAGATAATAATTTCTCTTTTACCTCTTAAATTTTTACAAAAATCTACTAAAGTGGAGAAGTTCACCTCTGCATTCTTGGGGAGATCCTCTTTCGTCAATACTTTAAATAACTTGTGAAAAAACTCTTTTTCATTAATAGAAGGGGTTTCAAAATAGTAGATCTCTTTTTCTGCTTTCAATTTTTCCTCAATACGATTGAGCAAAATACTTTTACCGGTTCCCGGCTTACCGAAGACCAGGATCATCTTTAGAGGTTTATCTAAACTATGTTCCAGTTGCTTATAGGCTTTTACCGAGCTTTCCAATTCAATATAGTCGTCGAAATCTACTGAATCGACGAATACATCTTTGGCACTGTCATATCTACTTTTCATTAACTCTTGTGTATCCCAAATCTTTCAATGAAACGGATTTATCATTTTTAATAATGTGTGGTGTAATGATAAATACCAACTCTTCAATTTGATTAATCTTCTCTTCATGTTTGAATGCATACTCTAACAAAGGTATGTCACCAAGAAGTGGTACTTTGTTAAGCTTCACCCCTGTCTTGGAAACAATAAGCCCACCGAGAATCGCATGCTGACCATCTTTGATCTTCACCACTGAAGAGATCTGTCTTCGGATAAGATCCGGTGGGATCTCTCTTGTTGTTCCATCACTTTCAACATTGTTTACCGTATCTGAGATAGACGGGTTAATCTTCAATGTGATCATACCGTTAGAATCGATCTCCGGTGTAATATCCAACAGGATACCTGCAAATACAGAATCAACCACTTCACCTTCAGCAGCGACTGCACCACCGCCGCTGCTTGCCGTACTACTTGACTTTATCTTATAGAAAAGCTCTTTACCTACAGATATCAATGCCGGCTGATTATTCATTGTCATGACTCTTGGACTTGAAATTGCTTTCACATCTCCCTGCGTATTCAGAAATTTCACCACTTCAGAGACTTTCGCTGATCCTGTAATATTCACAACATTACCGCTAGTTGGCTGCGTACCTGGAGCAAATTGAGCATCTGTAATACCCGCTACATTATCAAAGGTATACTCTAGAATATTTTTCTGTGACATTGCCAGAGAGTTGATCGTAAAGTTTTGCAGTGCATACAGTTGTGACCAGTCCACACCTGTCGTGGTACTGTCATCAAACTTTACTGCCAAAATACGTACATCGATCAATACCTGCTGTTTGATCTGCTTTGTAACTGTATGTAAATATCTTGCTACTCTGTTCACCTGTCTTGATGTACCAGTGACCGTGATCATCCCTGCTTCAGGGTTGATGATCGGTGCAAGCGGATTATATTCCCATACCTGACCGTCAGGTCCTGTCCAGCCCTCACCCGTTTTAGCATAGTGTGTAGAACCGTCACCCGCACCAATAAGGATACGCTGCATTTCATTTTCAATGGTTTTCCAGAATTTGAATTCATCATTACTTTCAATCGTAATACCTGTTTTCGAGGCACTGGACTCACCACTACCTTGCTGGCCTCCACCACTGCTGCCATTTGTAGAAACACCTGAATGGCTTGAGTTCGCGATCGTAACATTGGCATTGCTTTTTCCAATTCTTTGACCTGAAATATAGTGTACACGAAATGTTCTGGTGATCAAATATGATATTTTCAAAGTATTGCCGTTTAGCGTATAGTGAAGGTCATTCTCTTTAAGAATAATATTTAAAAAACCTTTCAATGTTGCATTTTTCAATTTGACATAATAGAGCTTTTTATTCATTCTCTTTTTCGCTGCATCATCTTTCACAAGTACTGTCAAGCCACAAGTGTCAGCCAGGTTATCAATGACATCTCCAACAGTCAATTTACTGTCAATTGTCACAGAAAACAGCTTATTACTGCAGCTTCCTGCAAACAGGTTGGTTGTCATACCCGTAAGCATCAAAAATGCTATGATATATCCAATCCCCGATCTTTGTATTTTATTCATTCCCTTACCTTTCTTCTAGCTTGATAAAATTATCTCTATCTTCATGTAGAAATATTTTTTTAATATGGTCACCACGCGTGAGCACCACACCTCTTTTTCCAATGTATTTCAATGTATATCCCAACACGGTATCATTCAAATCTTTCCAGCCGTCATTGATAAATGCTTTACCACCCATGATAGCATGCAAGGATATTTTTGCTTTCAATGTCTGTTTTGGAGTAACAAAGCTTGTGACTTTTTCTTCTTCTTCAAACACAAGAAAAGGACTTTTCGTCTGATCCAGCGTTTCAAGATCAAAACCATCTCTTTTCTCATGTATTTTCTTAACCATCTTTTCTATCTGATCGACAGAAAGGTCAGCATGAAGTGATGCTGTTAAAAGTGAAACTATTAAGAGTATATTTTTCATTAGTGATTTATCCCCCATACTGAAATGTTAATGTCTGCCAGGATATCTGTTGAATTACTGTCAGAGGTGAACTTGGTACCATAGATGTCTGTTACAAGCGTATTTTGTTCCAACTCGTTGATGAACTTTACAATATTAGGGTACTCACCCTTACATCCAACCGATATTTCAAGTACATGCCCGAAACTACCCTGATTGTCCACATACTTATTACCAATGTACTCAATGTCGACATTTTGTATCTGTGCTTTTTGAGTAATTGAATTCAGGAATTTTGACCAGCTTTTTTGATTGAATAACATATCTGAAAGTTTTTCAATATTTTCGTCAATAAAGCTGATCTTATTGTTGATATCAACAATTTTATGCTTCTTCATCACAATATCATTATCATACTTTTTCACATAATAGTCTCTGTCTCCGGATACCGTTATTGAGTTCAGATAGGTTTTGTTTGTGAGTACATTACTCTGAAGTGTCTGTTTTGTACGTTCACTTTTCTTATACTTGTCTTCGGTATAAGGTAAAAGGTACGTATAGGCAACATAAGCGATGAAGGCGGCAACACCTATGATCATCATCCATTTTTCACTCTCTTTTTTAGGTGCAAAATATGCATCAAGCCCTTCTAATTTATCTTCTAAAAACTTCATTTTAATTCAACCTTTAGCAGACCTGTGTAGTAATTACTCTCCGGATCTTTATTAATTATTTCAATATCTATCTGATTCACTTCCTTAAAATGTGCTTCAGAAATATGTTTGATCACTTCTGTGAATCTTCTGTCATCCGCAGAAACCAATGAGAGATAGATGGTATCCTTATCTGTTGAAATACCATTTACTTTGACATCAAATTTACTCAAATCTTCTGCAATCGTATAAAAAGTTGCTGATTTAAGACGATAATTCACTTTTTTATCATAAATAGCGGTCAAAGTCTTTGTTTTACTACCATAGATTTTTGCGACTTGCTCAATATTTTTATCAAGTGCTGCCATCTCTTTCTTTTTGCTACCAAGTATCTGCTTATATCGTTTTGTTTCCGCATTGAGTTTATTGTTTTCCACAGACAGTTTATAGATCTGTGCATCATTGACATACGATGAGACCAGAAAGTAAAGAGGATATGCCAACCCCAGGGAAACAGCGATTAACGTAGAAATAATAAACTGTCCGCTGGCCCGGTTTGCAAATGCCGGAGGCCGTGGGAAAGTCGTTAAGTTTACAACAGAATCTTCATCATCAATATACTGGAAAGAAGTCAATAACATCATATATTGAAGCTGGTCAATATACCATTGGTCATTTTTTACATTGTAATTGAAATTAAGGTCAGCAGACTGTAGTCCAAGATAATTCTGGCTGTATTCATCCAAACCGATGATCGGTCCCTGAACAGATCCAATAAACATATGGTCGATCGTATCCAGCTGGAAAGCCCTTTTGACATAAATAATAATATCATTGATCGTAATGAAGACTTCCGAGAAGATCTTCATAAAGTTTTGCTGATACTCACTTTTTGTTGTTTTTAACCCTTCAGATTCAAGCACAGAGAAAAAATCTTTCTCAGATACTTTCTCACCTACAAGTTCACAATACTTATCGTAGATCTGCTCCAATGAGAAATCGATCGATTTGGCATAAAGGAACTTTCCATTCTGATAGAATGTGACAAAGGCATCCTGTCTGGTAAAATAGATAAAACAGTGTGTCCCATGGTCCTGAAGAATATCTTTACTGTATAAAACTTTGTAAAGCATCGGTGCAGGCACGATCAGATCTATATATTTTGTCTGTTCCTTTACCGGTGAATAGAGTTCACCTAAAGTTTCAGGATCCACTACAAATATATGGAAGATCCTCTCTTCACCCGGATTCTCTACTTCATAATGAGATATTACATAATTAACGGCTTGATCCAGCCCCAACTCTTCATACGCTTTGATATCAAGAATATCTGCTATATCTTCATTAGGTATACTACGACTTAAATTGACAGTCGTAGAAATAACATCTTTATTACTGACATATGAAGTAATAAAGTTCGAAGTATTATAGGAGAGTTTATTTAAAGGTTGAAATGAATCAGCTTTAAATATGTATTTCTTGTTTGTATAAGCATTGAGAGTAACAATATTTTTTATATCTGGTTGTGACGATTTTTTGTTCAAAAACATTTATACTTCCTTCCTTGTTCGAAAGTATTATATATACTAAACAATAAGAGGCATCTTATGTTTAAGTAGAAATTTCTTTAAAATATAACTTTTTTTAATTTATTAAGCTTTGTGTAGCATTTTTTCACACCTTAAAATCAACTATGCTAAATAATATACCCAAACTTAACTTTCGCACCTAAAATCTAAGTAAATTCTATCCAAAACCCCCTTAATCGCTATCGCTGAGAGATGCTGCATTGTATCACTTGACATCAATTTTCATAAGCAATATTTTCTACACACAACT
>JALSUP010000160.1 GCA_027071315.1 Sulfurovum sp. | reverse complement strand
TGCCAACAAAGATTCGTAAGTATACGGTTCTTAAGTCTGTACACGTTAACAAAGATGCTCGTGAGCAGTTTGAGATTCGTATGCACGCACGTCTAATCGACATCGTATCTGCTACGCCAGAGACTGTCGATTCACTAATGAAACTAGATCTTGCACCAGAAGTGGACGTAGAAGTACGTTCAATGGACAAGTAGGGAGAATAAGATGGAATATATTGTTGAAAAAATCGGTATGAGCCGTACAATTACTGTCCCTGCTTCACCTGTTACACTTCTTAAAGTGAAAGAGATGAAAGTTTGTGAAGTAAATGACGGCGTTGCGATCGTTGCATACAACGATGGTAAAAAGTCAAACAAAGCAGTTGAAGGTCAGCAAAAGAAATATAGTCTTTCTGCAGAGTTCAACCGTTTTGCAACTATGACAGTTGCAAACACTGAAGCAGGTGATATTGATCTTGCTCCTTTAGCTGAAGGTAAAGTTGTTAAGACTTCTTTCAATACTAAAGGTCGTGGTTTCACTGGTGTTGTAAAACGCTGGAACTTCGGTGGTGGTCCAGGTTCACACGGTCACCGTTTTCACCGTACAGGTGGATCTATCGGTAATGCCGAGTGGCCAGGTCGTGTCATGAAGGGTCGTAAGATGTCAGGACAGCATGGTAACACTTTGAATACTGTGAAAAATGAGATCATCTCTTTTGATGCTGAAAATGGTGTACTTGTTGTTAAAGGTGCAGTTTCTGGACCAAACGGTGCATTAGGTCGTTTAAAGGTAGTTAAATAATGAGCGCAATAGTTCTTAATAATAAATTTGAAAAAGACTCTGAGCTAGCGCTTCCAGAGAGCTTTTCGGGTATCAACCCACACAACCTTTACCTATACGTTAAGTCGTACCAGGCAGGTATCCGTGCTAACACTGCATCTACTAAGACGCGTGCTGAAGTAAGCGGTGGTGGTAAAAAGCCATGGGCTCAAAAGGGTCGTGGTGGTGCTCGTGCCGGTTCTACTCGTTCTCCTGTATGGGTTGGCGGTGGTCAAGTTTTCGGTCCAAAATCGAACCGTAACTATGATCTTAAAGTAAACAAGAAGCAAAAGCGTGTAGCTCTAGAGTTCGCACTTAATGAACTTTCTGAGGCTGGAAAACTATTTATAGTTGACAACATCGAAGTCGCTTCTGGTAAAACAAAAGATGCAAATGCAATCTTTAAAGCACTTAACGTACGTGACGCTCTTTTTGTAAAAGAGATCATTGACGAGAAGACTTTTATGGCATTTCGTAATCTTCAGACTTGTTACCTAGTAGAAGGTAATGAGCTTAATGCTTTCTTAGCAGCAACATACCGTTCAGTCGTTATGGAAAAAGCTGTTTTCGAGCAAATCGTAGGAGGAGCAAAGTAATGGCAGATATTACTGATATCAAGTCTATCTTGTATACAGAGAAGACTTTAGGTCTTCAAGAGTCTGGTGTTGTTGTAGTACAAACATCTCCTCGTGTAACTAAGACAGGTCTTAAAGAGATCTTCCGTGAGTACTTTGGTATCGTTCCAACACGTATCAACTCTCTTAACCAAGCGGGAAAAATTAAAAAATTTCGTGGTGTAACTGGTAAGCAAAACAACTTCAAGAAGTTCTATGTGACATTACCAGAAGGTGCACAGATCGAAAGTTTGGCGGTATAACATGGCAATGAAAACATACAGACCGATAACTCCAAGTCGTCGTTTCTATACAAACATTGATAGCAGTGAC
>JALSUP010000159.1 GCA_027071315.1 Sulfurovum sp. | reverse complement strand
TTTAGGCTAAAAGTTCAAAATATGGAGTAAAATGATAAAATAACAACTTGAAGTATTTTTTTAAACACGAAATTTTACTACAGGATGGAACTGGTTACTTGTGGTGGGTTAATTTGCAAGTGGCTCACAGATAAAGATTTTTTCTATTATTTACTTAGTTCAAATTATATGTATCAACAATTTACAGCTAAAGCATCAGGTACAACGGTTAAAAATTTAAATATTGGATTAGTAAAAACAACTAATATCCCCCTCCCACCCCTCCAAGAACAAAGACGCATCGTTACCAAGCTTGACAGCCTCTTTGCCAAGATAGACCAGGCCATTGCTCTGCATCAGCAGAACATCGACGAAGCTGATGTCTTGATGGGGTCTGTGTTGAATGAGGTGTTTGGGGAGTTGGAAGGGGAGTATGGATTAACCACACTTTCTACAGTTGTTAAAATAAATAGTGGTATTTCATTGCCAAAAATCTTTAAAGATGTAGAACAGACAAATGGAGAACATGAGTTTTTCAAAGTTGCACAAATGAATAATGATAAGCGAATAATGAAAGATGCTGATTTAAGATTTACTTTTCAAGAAGCTATAGAGCATAAAATCAAATTATTTCCCAAGGGAAGTATATTGATTCCAAAAAGAGGTGGAGCAATACTAACAAATAAAAAGCGAATTTTACTAAATGATGCTTCGTATGATAGTAATATTATGGGACTAAAAGCAAATAATGACTTATTGTCTGATGATTTTTTATTTGCGTATTTAAATTCAATAGATTTAGCAAAGTTTGTCGATACAGCGACAATCCCTCAAATCAACAATAAGCATATTGATATGATGAAACTACCTATTCCACCCCTAAAAACCCAACAAAAAATCGTCCAATACCTCGACCAACTCTCCCAAAAAACAGAGACCCTGAAACAGGTCCAGCAGGAGAAGATGCAGAGCCTTAAAGATTTGAAGGCTTCCATTTTGGACAGGGCTTTTAGAGGGGAGTTGTAGGTGGTATGTTATGAATATCTATAAAACAGAATTACGGATCTGCATGAAAAGACTAATCTTTCTTAGCCTTGTTTTAACTGCTGTACTCTCTGCCGGATTCCGGACAGGAGAGAAGTTTCCAAATTTTACACTCTCTGACCAATTTGATAAGCAGATAACTTTCAATACCAAAATACATTTCATTCTGCTGGCATTTGAAAAAGAAGTTTCCATTGAAACAGCAACATTTTTAAAAGATCAGAAAAAAGATTTTATGCAAAAAAAGCAGATACTTTATATTTCAGATATTAGTAAAATACCTGCATTGCTTGCCTCCATGTTTGCTGTTCCTAAACTGAAAAAATATCCTTTTTCTGTCCTGCTCATACAAGATGATTTTGGAAAACAGTTTGACAGACAAGTGGGGAAACTCACACTCTATAAAATCAAAAACGGTGTGATTACAGATATGAAATTTGTTAGGCCAAAAAAGCTTTCGGCATTTCTGGACTAAACGGTTAAGTTTATTGTGTTATAACTCTTCAAAATACAATATACGGAGAGATAATGCCCGCAAATGAAATAACAAGAGAAAATATAGAAGAGATGGTAATGAATTTTTACCGTCGTGTTCTGAAAGATGATATTGTAGGGCCTTTTTTCATCGTAAAACTGGGTGATGATATGCAAAACGAGTACTGGCAGCCGCATTTGAAACTGCTTGTGGACTTTTGGGCTTCCATTGCTTTGGGAGACCCTTCTTACCGTGGAAATCCTTTTGCACCGCATATGTCTTTAGGGGAACTCAAACGTGAAACTTTTGAACAGTGGCTGAAGCTTTTTTATGCCACACTTGATGAAGTCTATGAACCACAGGTTGCCAACCAGTTCAAAGAGAGAAGCTCCATTATCGCCGGAAACTTCATGCGTAACCTGGGACTGCTATAATAGTGTTATGACTTACCAGGAAAAGATAGACAAAGCCAAAGCCAGACTGATGTTGGACCATCCTTACTTTGGCACCATTGCGTCTGCCTTGAAACTGGAAAAGAACAATGAACTCTTGACCTTCTCTTCCGATGGTGAGAGGATGTCCTATAACTCAGAGTATATAGAAAAACTTGAACTTCCCGAAGTGGAGTTTGTCATGGCAAACGGTGCGATGCACTCTGTCCTGAAACATCAGCACAGAAGTGCCGGACGAACCAACTGGCTCTGGCAGACGGCTACGGACTATGTGGTCAACGGTATGTTGGTCAAGAACGGTATGCAGCCGCCTGTCTATGCCAACTATGAAGCGAAGTTCGACGGGATGTACGCAGAAGAGGTGTATGAACTGTTGCGTGCCGAAATGAACTCTGATGAAGAGTTGGCGAGTGAAGAACAGCAGACTGAGCAGATAGAAGAAGTGGATGATGTTCATGCTGAAAATTTGACTGCCCAGGCTGACTATGAAGCTTCGGAAGATGCCAAAGAGGAGCAGGAAGGAACTTCCGATGATAAAAAGGAAGAGCAAACGCTGCCTGAGACAGATGAACTTTCAGAAGAGATGAAAGAGCAGTTGGAGCAGATCTTCCAAAAGTTAAAGAGACAGGACTCTTTGCCAAAAGACTTGCACTTTGTGGTGCCGGAGTATTTTTCTCACAAAGTAGACTGGAGAGAGATGCTTTATGGATACATTGCCTCTTATGCTAAAAGCACCTACTCTTTTGTTCCTCCTAACATGAAATACCTCTACCGTGGCATTTACCTGCCGAGTCTCTCTTCTGATCTCTTGCGTATTGTTGTGGCTATTGATACTTCAGGCTCTGTCGATGAAACCTTACTCGCAGAATTTCTGGGAGAAATCAATTCCATTATGCAGTCTTACCCCAATTATGAGATCGATGTCATCACCGCAGATGCCAAAGTGCAGTCGCATAAGGTTTTTCTGCCGGGCGAGTCTCTTGACTATGAAGTGAGCGGAGGAGGGGGAACGGACTTCCGTCCTGTCTTTGAGTACATCGATAGCTACATCAACTACCCGACACTTTTGCTCTACTTTACGGACGGTATGGGGACTTTCCCGGAGCAGGAGCCTTCGTATGATGTGATGTGGGTAATGCCGGAAGAGCTTGAGGTACCTTTTGGAGAAGTCATGGTTTTGGAAACACCCGGGGAGTAGAGGATGAAGTATCTTTTTCTGATCTTGGTTATGAGCGTTTCACTCTTGGCAGGAAAGATCACTCCTGCAGCAGAGAGGTTAGAACACTATCTTCCTTTGCTCAAAAACAGGAACATCGCAGTGGTGGTCAATCACTCTTCTTTGATAGGGAAGAGACATCTGGTGGATGTACTTTTAAAACACGGCATTAAAGTCAAAAAGATCTTTGCCCCTGAACACGGTTTCAGAGGTACGGCAGATGCCGGTGCCCACATCAAGAACAGCAGAGACAGAAAGACCGGACTTCCCATTGTCTCCCTTTACGGCAAACATAAAAAACCTACGAAGGCAGATCTCAAGAACATCGACCTGATACTCTTTGACATTCAGGATGTCGGTGTACGTTTCTATACCTATCTTTCGACTTTGCACTATGTGATGGAAGCGGGAGCGGAACAGCATATTCCGCTTCTGGTACTTGACAGACCCAATCCAAACGGACACTACATCGACGGTCCGGTGCTCAAAAATAAGTATCGCTCATTTGTCGGGCTTGACCCTGTACCTGTCGTTTACGGTATGACCATTGGAGAGTATGCCAAGATGCTCAATGGAGAGAAATGGCTGAAGAATGGCAAGCAGGTAAAACTGACGGTAATCCCTCTTTTAAATTACCGTCATGACAGTTTTTACGTACTGCCGGTAAAACCTTCGCCCAATCTTCCCAATGACCGTGCCGTTGCACTCTACCCCTCATTGGCCTTTTTTGAAGGCACACAGATATCGGCAGGACGTGGTACGACAAAACCGTTTCAGCTCTACGGCGCACCCAAATACAGCAAGAAAAACTTCTCATTTGTCCCACGTTCAAGAGCAGGGGCGAAGTATCCGAAATTCAAGGGAAAGAAGTGTTATGGGGTTGACTTGAGTAGACGTTCAGTACAAAGCATACGCAAAGGGAAGCAGCTTGATCTGCATTATTTACTGGATGCGTATACACATTATGCAGATAAAAAGCATTTCTTTCTCAAGAGTAAATTTTTTGAATCATTGTCAGGCACCTCTGAGTTACGCAGACAGATAAAAGCTGGGTATTCGGAGAAAGCCATTAGAAACAGCTGGCAAAAAGATCTTTCCAAATTTAAAAAGATACGTAAGAAGTATCTGCTTTACCCTTGATCATCTACCTCTGTAGTGAATCCCTTGCATCTTGAGACGTTTCAACCCAACTTTCTTCCGTTTCTGAAAGTCTGACCATTTTCTCTGCTTTTGTTCTGTCCAGGCCACTTCAGAGAGAGCAAACGTTCTTGGCCATGCGAGGTAGTCGGCTATGTGTGTGTTGAGTAGTGTTTCCGACCAAAGACAGGCTTCAACACCTTTAATGTAGCGTGAGGCTTTGGGCTTGAAACTGTAGGTTTTTTGAGTGCTGACAGGTGTGGACCAGGTGTGTCCAGGCTCTTTTTTACTTCGGACATACTGCTGGTCAAAGTAGAGGTAGTGCACCGGTGCCAGAATGGTGGATTTTCTTTGTTGTGCCATAGCGTAACCGGCTTTGGGACTCTTCCATGCCATATAGGTAGTGTCTCTTCTGACGCTTGCCCTGTTTTTTGCGACCTCCTGCCAGACGATCATCTTTTTATGATGTTTGGAAAGTATACGGTCTAAACGTGAAAAGAAATAGCCTTCTATTTCTTTCTTAGTTTTGAAACCTTTTCGTTTCATCAAGTTTGTAACTGCAGGTGATTTTTGCCAGGCACCTTTGGGCACTTCATCTCCACCGAGGTGGATGTAGCCAAAAGGGAAGAGGGTGGAAACTTCTTTGATGACAGTGTCTAAAAAAACATACGTGCTTTCCCCCGCAGGGTTAATGGTATTGTTATGCACTTTTTGCACTGACCGGTAACTACTTTTGTCATTTGGATCCTGTAAAAGTTTCGGATAGGAAACAATGGCTGCTTTGGCATGTCCTGGAAGGTCTATCTCGGGGAGGACTTCAATGCTCCGTGCTTTGGCATAAGTGACGATCTCTCTGATCTCTTTTTGACTGTAGTAACCGGACTGCCGTTTGTTTTTTGGACCGCGCATAGCAGGGTAGGTAGAGAAGGGAAGTTTTGTCCCCGGACCTCTACTTGCACCGACTTTTGTCAGTAAGGGGTAATGGTTAATTTCAATTCTCCATCCCTCGTCATCGGTTAAGTGCCAATGGAAACGGTTAAGTTTGTGCTGTGCCATACGGTCTACAAACTTTTTAACATAGCTGACAGAAAAAAAGTTACGAGAAGAGTCAAGCATAAGCCCTCGCCATTGATATCGTGGATAGTCTTGAATATCACAGGCAGGGATGTGCCACTTTTTTTGTTTACTCTTTTTATTGTTCTCTCTCCAGATCTCTGCATCCATCATCTGCATCAGGGAAACTACTGCATAAAAGAAACCAGCCTTATCTCTTGCTTCAATAAGAATCTTTTTTTTCTGAATGTTTAAGTGATATCCTTCTGACTTTTTAACTTTCTTTGGGTTATAGACGAAAAGTATCTCCGCCTTTTTATTTTGTGTGAGGGTGTATCCTGCATTTCTTTTTAAATGGTTTTTCAGATAAGAGATGGCAGGGTTCGCATAAGAAGTATTGGACGTATAGTTTGTCTGCTGTGTTAAAGTAAAAGTACCTTGTCTTGCTTGAAAATGTTGTGGCTTGGGAATAATAGAGTGTGAAAGCAGCATAGTCGGTAGCAGAAGAGAGAAGAGGAGAAAAAATGTGAGTTGTGAGTGCTTCTGTCTGTTTTTCTTCATGTTTACCCTCTCATTAGTGATCATTTAAAGAGTTTAGCTATAATTTCCTAAATTAAAACCCATTTAGGATCATCTTATGTTTGACATTGAAAATACGAGTTCCCCTTCCTGTTTCCCCAATGCTTTTGCCATTGTTTTTTTACCACTTCTTTTTCTTATTGGTCTGGTGCTGGGCTATGTGGGGGTGATCCCTTTACAGGTGGAGCTGCATACACTGATTATTATTACATTTATTTTTCTTGTATTTACACTTTTTATTAGACACAATGCCAATTATGCTGCCTGTCATATGAGAGGTTCATTTAACCGCATGGAAGATAAATTGCAAAGTGAACTTCGTGCCAATGCCCTGACCATTATGGGTAAAACAAAGTCTACGCTGCATGTTCAGGACTTTATGGAAGATTATTATAAAGACATTCGCAATGACAACTTTGCACGTGTTGCCTCTTCTGTCTTTCCTATGCTCGGTATTTTGGGAACGTTCATTGCCATTGCCATCTCCATGCCAGACTTTACGGTAAAAGACCTTGATGCACTCGATCAGGAGATCTCACTGTTGCTTTCCGGGATCGGTACAGCTTTTTATGCTTCCATTTACGGAATTGCACTCTCTCTTATCTGGACCTATTTTGAGAAGAGAGGGAATACGAAAGTGGACCGAAACCTTTATGATCTTGAAAAACTCTATGACTCACGTGTATGGAAAAAAGCAGAACTCATCAAGCATGAGCACATGCAGTCTGAGTTGAAAGACCAGGAGATCGTGCAGACCCTTAAAGAGACGTTCAATATGGACTTCATTAAAGAGTTGAATGAACAGTACCTTAAAAATTTTACTGCCATTGTAGAGAGTACGACCAACAGTTTTTCCGAGTTGAACGGGCATATGAGAGAAGCTTCGGCAGACCTGAGAGACACACTGAACCGTGTGTATGACAAACAGGAGAGCGTGGATGCTGTTGAAAATATGAAAAGCAATATTGAAGGCTTCAACCGTAATGCTGAGAATCTCCAGCGTTCCATGGAGCGCTTTGACGGTACGGTTGAACATACTTTTGTCAAGATCGACTCTGAAATGGGACAAATTATTGAGAAACTTTCCAGCTTTTCTTTTTTGATCACAGAACAAAATCAAGTGATCATAGAAAAGTTGGACAACGCAGCAGCGGAAAAGAAGCAGTAGTATGTTCAGCAAGAAGCAGTCTGACAACAGTTCAAATTTCTGGATATCGTATGCCGACCTGATGGCGGGACTTCTTTTTGTCTTTATTTTGCTGATCGGTGCGATCGTGTCCAAGTCCATCATTCTTAAAAGCAACCTGCATGACAAAGAGGACCGACTTACGGAAATCTCACAAAAATTGAAGAACAAAGAGAGTAACCTCGAAGCGATAAAAGTGTCGCTTTCAAAAACAAAAAATGAGATATCGGAAAATAAAAAGCTTATCTCTTCCAAAGACGCGCACTTACGTGAAACACAAAAAACACTGGCACTTAAAAAAGAGGAGATCGACAAACTCAATAAAATGCTTCTTGAAGAGAATACGAAAAGAGACCTGCTCAACAATAAAATAGTCATTGTCCAGAATCTTTTGAACGAGACGAAAAAAGAGAAAGATTCCTTTAAAAAAGAGTTGAAGGACTATCAGGGAAAGGTCATTGTCCTTTCCAATCAGATCACCGATGCCAACCAGACGGTGCAGGCAAAAGACCAGGAGTTACTTAAGCTCTTGAATGCCCTTGACGAAAAAGAGACCAAGTATGACGGGCTCATTGAAAAACTGCAAAGTCAAAAAGCGAAGATAAAATCACTTACAGGCATAAAACTCAAAGTCATTGCCGCTTTGAAAGAGGAACTGGGAGACAAGGTAGCCATAGACAGGAACTCCGGTTCACTCAGGGTCTCTTCGAATATTCTTTTTGACAAAGGTTCTGCAACGCTCAAAGAGGGTGCAAAAGTGGAGTTGAAGAAAGTCTTTGAAGAGTACATCGGTACGCTTGTGACCAATCCGAAGATCAAGCCGCATTTGGACAAGATCATCATTGAAGGGCATACGGACAGCGATGGCGGGTACCTTTATAACCTCGATCTTTCACAAAGACGTGCTTTTGCGGTCATGAACTATCTGCTCAGTCTTGACTTTGCCAAAGAACATCACATAGAACCTCTTATGATCGCTTCGGGAAGAGCCTACCTTGATGCGATTAACGTAAATGGCAAAGAGGACAAAGAAGCCTCCAGACGTATTGAAATTAAATTCAGACTGAAAAATGAAGATGCCATGCATGAGATAGAGAAGGTTTTGGATGCTGAGTGAATTTGAAGTCCGAAAAATAAAGTCAGCCAAAGAAGTACTCTCCCACGACCTTGATACAGCCATGCAGTCGCATGAAACAAAGATCAGGGAGCAGCAAGAGAGGGCGAAAAAGCCCTCTCTCCTAAAACGTATTAAAGACTTCTTCTCTGGTATTCTTTAAGCCGTTTAACGTATTCCCCGTTAGTGAGTTATGTTTGACTCATTTTTGTCCAACACTTTTTCTTCTGTTTTTTTAACACAGGCCAAACGCTTTTTCTCTTTTTCTCTTTTCTTCTGATAGGCTCTGAAACTTCGTATGTTTTCAAGGTGTTCTGTATAGTTCTCACAAAAGACATGTGTTCCGTCAGGCTTCAACATGAAAAAGAGATGCCTGCTTTTAGCGGGGAACATAGCCGCATGCAAAGCATTGATAGTGATGGTTCCCAGAGGGTAGGGTGGAAGACCTTTGTATTTATAGGTATTGTAAAAAGTGCTATCGGACTTTATACGTTCCGGGGTCACGATCTTATGTGAGTAGATACCGTAGTTGAGTGTGGAATCCATTTGCAGTTTCATATTTTTGTTCAAACGGTTGTAGATCACAGAAGAGATGATGGGCATTTCATCAATAGCGTTACTCTCTTTTTGTATGATGGAAGCTATGGTCAGCAGCACTTTTACTGTATTCTGATCCGGCTTATGTCTAAAATTCTTTTCAATGAAGATCTCCAGTATTTTCTGTGACTCATTGAAGAGGTAGCGCATAAGACTCTCCTCTTTGGCACTTCTTGCAATGACGTATTGTCCTGCAAAAATGTCCGCCTCTTTAAAGCGGCTGAATTTTTTGTAGGCCTGGTAGAGTTTTCCTCTGTTGCGTTTGGTATCGTGGGCAAGTCTGTTTAAGAGTTCATCATGTGTTTCACCTGCAAAAACCGTAATATGCATGGTTTTGGCTTTGTGCTTATAAATATTTCTGAAAAAGCTGAATCGTCCATGCTCCTTTTTTTTCAAAGTGTACCATCCATTTTGGGGTAGTTGATCGACCTGCATCATCATTTTATCTATAAGCGTAACGGTATAGCCATTCTCCTCCAGAGAGTTGAAAATGGACTCTTTATTGCCCGCATCAATGTAGAAAGTGTCACTTGCTCTTTTGTCAATGGGAATGAAGTTGTAGAGAAAAGGAAGGGCAAGCAGAACAAGTGCCACTTCAACCAGACGAACAATGATGATGTATTGCTCTGAAAGGATCTTCTTTAACATGGCATTATTATAGCATAGAAGAAAGTATTATTTTGTGTTTATCTGATATCGCCCCGATCGTTGTAATTATTTTATGTGAATAGTGCTATGATTTGTAGAGAAATAGTCCAAAGGAACAAGTTCATATGATCGGTAAACTGATAATTGCTTCTATATTGACAGGTATTATCAGTGGTTTTTTCATTCTTCTGTATGAATTTCTGGTTATTTTTATTACGCATCTGTTGTTTTTCGGTGACCCGTTCAAAACGATTCCCACATTGCCTACCTGGTATCTTTACCTTGTCCCTACCGTGGCTATTTTTGTGGTGAACTATCTGGCCTCTTTCGATAAGAACATTAAAGAGTACGGTGTCAGTGAGATCGCAGAATCCATCGCACAGAACAAGATGACCCTCAAGATCAAAACACTTTTTCTGAAAGTCTTAGCCTCGGCACTCTCTCTTGGGAGTGGGTTCCTGGTCGGAACAGAGGGACCGAGTGCGGGCATCGGTGCCATGATCGCCTACCATATTCACCGTATTTTCAAACTTCCTGCCATGCTGATAAAAATGATGATCTCTGTCGGAGCGAGTGCAGGTATTGCCGCCATTTTCGTTTCCCCCTTGACGGGTATCTCTTTTGCGGTGGAGAACATTGCCTATCAGTTCGTCAAACAGTATATCTCTTACCTTATACTGGCATCGGCACTGGCCTTTGCCGTGACCATCAACTATATGGTACCTCTTGGGTTTCAGCATTCACTGGGAAGAGCACTCAACCATGAGTACTTCATCGCCAATATCATCTTCATTCCTTTTATTACACTTTTTGTATTCTTCTATCTTTTTTTAAAGCAGAGAGTCCTTTATCTGGTAGACCATAAGGTCTTTAAAAAGTTTCATCGTTTCCGTAACTATATTTTTGCCTTGCTCGGCGGATCTGTGGTCGGTACCATTCTGCTTATAGAACCGCATGCGGCATTTTCAGGGAAGGTCATTGTGATGAATCTGATGAATGAAGATATTCATATCTCTGTTTTCTTCATTTTCGGTATTATACTTCTGCGTATCATCGGTACGACAGTTGCCATTTATGCCAATGCAGTAGGGGGGATATTTTTACCGCTTATGAGTATCGGTGCGCTGATCGGTTACGGTTTTGCAGAGATGCTGACACGCTTTGACTTTCCTGTAGAACCCTACTACTTTGCAGCCATCGGTGCAGCGGTCTTCATGGGGGTGATGATGAAGCTGCCTCTGACCGCCGTCGTACTTGCCATGGAAACGACCTTTGACTACAATGTGGTCATCGGTACTGCCATTTCTGTCATACTGGTTGAGTATTTTACCGGTATCTATTTTGATATCAGAAAAAAGTATGTGACTAAAAGATATAAAAAAAGAAAAAAACCGAAAGAGAAGCTGGAGGAGGAAAAGAAGGAGGAAGTAAGTACAGATGAAAGTGTGGAAGAGAGTACTGTTGGGGATGAGCAGGCTTGTGACAACAAACCTGCCTAAAGGTTTAGATCAGCCCAAGATCGGCTAATATGGTTTTGACTTTGGGGGAGAAGCTACTGAGTTCTGCCATGAGTGAATCCCATGCCTTATCTTCTGCATACCACTCTTCTATACGTTTCATGGAGTCACTTTTTTCGTCCTGACTCAGTGTATCCGACTTGTCTATATTTTCTTTGATCGTTTCCAAATGTTTTAAATTGCTTTTACTCATTTATATTTCCTTAATAATTATTGTATTTTCCGGCTTCGATCTCAGATCTTAGCGCATCCATCGCTTTTTGCATCACATCAATGATGAGTTGTGCAGACTTTTGATCATCATTTTCAGGGATGTCCCAGTCAAAGATCTTCATATTGGCTTTGAACACACCGCGCAATTCACTTGTGATCTCACCTTCCATTTTTTCTATTTCCTGTTCCTGAGGGGTCATTTTGATTCTCCTAATATTTATGATTCCCTTATTTTAGCACCAAAATACTAATAACAGGTATCATTTGAAAATATATGTACGGCTTATGTTAACTCTCAATTAATTAATTGGGATTATAATATAAGAAATAAACAATAAGGATACATTATGTGGAAAAATCCAAAAGAGATGATATTGCTGGGTAAGTATAAAAAACAGGCGAAGATCGCAGGGGTCGTTTTTATGATCCTTGGGCTTATTGGTGCGCTGTTTCCTATGTTCGCATCATTTGCAACGGTTATATTTGTTTCATGGCTCATGCTGTTCGCCGGTATCATGGCAGGGTATTTTACCTACGTGACAGATAAGAGTGATTTTTCAGGTTGGCTGAAAAGTATCATCCTTATAGGGGTGGCAATGTATATGCTGGTTTCTCCTCTGGGTGGCATAGCGACACTGGGACTGCTCTTTTCCATTTACTTCTTTATGGATGCTTTTTCCGGCTTCATGCTCGCCTCTTCGCTCTATCCGAACAAAGGCTGGGGAATGTGGACCATTAATGCGGTACTCTCTCTGGTCATGGCCGTTATTTTTGTAGTGAACTGGCCGTTCAGCTCTATGTACCTCATAGGACTTCTGGTCGGATTCAGTCTCTTCTTTGACGGTATGGCTCTCATCATGGCAGGGAATGCCCTTGATGAGATAGACAATGACAAAGCCTGAGACAAAAGCATTTGGACTCTGGTCCGCAGTCTTTCTCGGCATCGGCTCTATGGTCGGTGCGGGTATCTTCGTCCTTCTGGGTGAAGCAGGTGCCATCGCCGGAAACCTGGTTTGGGTCTCCTTTATTTTTGGAGGGATCATTGCCTTACTGAGCGGCTACTCTCTTGCAAAACTTGCAACTGCCTACCCGAGCAGAGGCGGTATTGTGGAGTATCTGGTGCAGTGTTACGGAGAGGGTGTTTTTTCAGGTTCCCTCTCTGTTCTCTTTTACCTCTCAGCCATGGTAGCCATTGCCATGGTGGCAAAGACTTTTGGCACCTATGCCTCCATGATGGTCGTCGGTGAAAACAGTATGGTGTCGGCAAACATATTTGCCGTAGGTATTCTTCTGGTCTTTATGCTCATTAACCTTGCAGGCAGTTCTCTCATTGCCAGAAGTGAAAATCTGATCGTCATCATAAAGCTCTCACTTATCATACTTTTTACGGTAGTGGTTTTTTTCTATATTGATCCTTCTTTACTCTCATTCAAAGATGCCCCGCCCGTGATGAATGTTTTTTCTTCTATAGCCCTGACATTCTTTGCCTATGAGGGATTTCGTGTCATTACCAATACGGCGGAAGATATGGATAACCCAGGTGCTACAATGTTAAAAGCCATGTTCATTGCTATTGCTTTTGTCATGATCCTGTATGTGGCTGTTACTTTTGCTGTCTTTGGAAATCTTTCTTTACCTGAGATCATTAAAGCTCAGGATTATGCACTGGCGGAAGCTGCAAAGCCTGCATTTGGTCAAGTAGGATTCACTCTCATGGCTGTGGCTGCACTCATTTCCACTGCATCATCCATCAATGCAAACCTTTATGCCGTGACCAATGTGACGTACCAGATGGCAAAGAATGGTGAACTGCCGGAAATTTATGAGCGAAATGTATGGCACAGCAGTGAAGGTCTGATCATCTCTACGGCCATACTTATCGTATTTGTACTTTTTTTCAATTTGAATGAGATCGCAGCGATCGGTTCGATCTCTATTTTATTTATTCATGCACTTGTGCATATTGGGCATTTACTGAATATCAAAGAGACCAAAGCTTCAAAAGTTTTAGTTATTTTTGCAATTGTAACGATCATTGTGGCCATTATTCTGGCACTGAATTATACGGGCAGACATATTCCCGGTGTCGGGTATTTTATAGCAGGCGGATTTGCTCTGGCCTTTATGCTCGAGATCATTTTAAGAGTTTCAACCAAAAGGGTCATCAAAAAACAGTCAGGAAAACATTTTCTTGACAGAATTGAAGATTCTTTAAAAGAAATCAGAGTAAAATAAAGAAAAGGACAGTTATGAAAAATGTAATAAATGCAATGATGTTCGCTTTTAAAGAAGTGGTCACATGGAACACGATGAAATATATCCTCCTTTCGGGGTTTATGGTCACTGTGGTATGGATGGGTATTGGCTATTTGATCTGGGACTGGATGGTCGCATTGAGCAGCCGTATCCTGGAACTAGTACCGTTTTCAATGGTACGTGCCAACGGGGCATGGATGCTTTCTACATTTTTATGGTTTCAAGCTGTTCTGCTCACTTTCGCCCTGATCTATGCTTTTATGGGAAATTTCATTGTGCGTAAAGTATCACCCGATAAATATACCTCTTTCTCCATCTGGGTCATTCTTGGTTCATCTCTTCTATGGGCTGTTGTCTGGTACTTTAAGGGGTCTGAGATTTACCATCAGTTCCTGAAACTCTTGACCTGGCTTCCTTTTGAAACTATTGAAAAAGGGATTGCCTTCCTCATTGCCTTCTACCTGATCTACAATGCCATTATTGTCACTATGGTCTTTGTCTCTTCCCTCTTTTCCGAACAGATCATTAGTTCAGTTGAGAGCAGACATTTTGAAGGTGATGATGTTAACAGAGACCATGAGTTCAAGATCATCAAATACACATTGAAGGATACTGTCCTTTTTATGTTAGCTTCTCTGGTCGCTTTTCCTCTTCTCTTTATTCCTGTTATTAACATTTTGGTACAGGTTGTTCTGTGGATCTATCTGCTTAAGGACACCATCTCCTACGATGCAGCAGCACTGGTGTATGAAAATGTCGATAAAAAAGAGATCAAAAAGCATTACTTCGCACTTTCAGTCATTAGCAATACTGCTGTTCTTTTTAACTTTGTACCGATTTTGAATTTTTTCGGTCCGTATTTTGGGGAGATCGCAAGTTTCCATTATTTGAAACATGTAGAAAAATAGTGCTTTAGTAAGAGGGAGTATTACCGAACCAAGTAAACATCTTAACTTTTGAGAGAATGAGACGAGATAAGATGTGCGTGAAAAAATATGAAGGACTGGCCGTAGTCAATTCAAATATTTTTTCACGTGCAGATTGCCTCGTATCATTCTCCCCGAAGGGTGCAGCACTTTCATCCATACTCTGCGTTAGATTTTTTCGAATTCGCTAAGGCGAGTCCTTCAAAAATCTGCCTTGATTATGAACGAAATTGCTGCATCAAAAATTAAGATGTTTGCTTGGTACGGTAATAAGTACACAGAGATGTGTGGCAACTGTGGTATACTTTCATAAAAAAGGAAAGAGATTGAAAACGTTATTGTTCATACTGCTTTTTGCTTCTATCCTGTTCGCTGCAGATGCAAAAGATGCAGCCTTTATGCTGGGGGCAGAAGACAACTATAAGAGTGCCCTGGAAAAAGCCAAAAACGAGAATAAAGTACTGGTGATGGTCATTGTCAAAGAGCATTGCCGCTGGTGTGACAGACTGGTCAAAAGAACCCTCTCCGATGAGAAGGTTAAAAAGCCGCTTGAAGATTTTGTGATGCTTGTTGTCGATAAAGACGATAGCTATCCCAATCAATTTAAAGAAGAACTCTTCCCTTCCATTTTTTATGTCGATCCTGTAAGTGAAAGAAGTGTTTATTCAAATGTAGGCTTTGTAGGTACCAAATGTTTCCTCAATGACCTGAACACTTCACTTTCAGCCTACAACACACTTTTTAAAAAGAAATAATGATAACAACGCTTTAACAGAATAAAAAATCGTTCAATACTTTCGGTTAAAGAGTTTTCCTCTCACATATCTACCGTATATCAGTTCAAAAAGAAGAGAAATGATGACAAAACTCATAAAGATGACCACAGCTTTTGGGTTTGAAGTATAGGTGTGGAACATCAGGGTCACAAGTGCCAGAAGTGTCAGTACGGAAGAGATCATCAGTATCGGAGTGGATGCTTTGATCTCCTCTTTGAGTTTATAGGCGGAGACATTGACAATAAAAAAGATCAGTAAAAAACTTGCACTACCTATAATGGCGATCTCTGTGAGGTCTATGGTATTTGCCAGTACAAGACTCAGAAGTGTGGTGTAGAGAACGCCGTTAAAAGGTACATCTCTTTTTGAATTCATCAACATTCTAGGCAGTTTTCCATCTTTTGCAATGGTGTACCCAAGGCGGGCATTTCCGTAAATGGTGGCATTGATGGCAGAGAATGTTGAAAGCAGTGCTGCTGAGGACACAATGACGAAGCCGGTATGTCCCAAAGCAGGTTTTGCTGCTTCGGCAAGAGCATAATCTTTTGCTTTCATCAGGACTTCTTCAGAGACAGACCCTACGGTAATAATAGAGATCAAAATATAGAGTGCGATCACGATCACCACAGAAAGATAAAAAGCTCTGGGCAGATTTTTGTCAGGGTTTTTAATGTCCTCTGCTGAGTTGGCAATGAGTTCAAACCCCTCATAGGCCACAAAAATGATCATACCTGCCACCACAATGGAGAGTGGTGAGGCCCAATGGTGAGGTGACATTCTGCTGGTATCAACATAAGATGCCCCCACCACGATCACTAAAATAAGAAGAGAAACTTTGATCACCACGATCACTGTTTCAGATTTTCCGACAAAAGAGGCAGACACAAGGTTAATAATGGCCGGGAATATAATGGCACCTGAAATAAGTGCATGCTTCAGCCATATACTTTGATGGGTAAAAAAAGTAGCACCATAAGAAGCAAAAGCAGTCGCATAAAGTGAGATGGTCACAAGGTAACTCAGCCACAACATAAAGTTGACCGATCCGGAAAGCACATTGTCTCCAAAGGCTTTGTCAATAAAAGTGACTGTTCCTCCGCTGCTCTGATAGGTTACAGAAAGCTTTGCATAAGAGTAGGCAGTAAAGATGGCAACGAGGCCTGCGACAGCAAAGGCTATGGCAGTGGCGCCGTGTGCAAGCGAAACAGCTTCTCCGAGGACAGCAAAGATACCTCCGCCGACCATTCCTCCGATACCGATTGATACGGCACCCAATAATCCTATACTTCTCATATTCTATACCTTAGGTGATACTGATTGGTCTCTTTTTGTAAAGGTTTTACGCAGATGGGGATAAACACTTTCAAGGCGGTTCAATTCTGTTGTCAATGTATTGTTGAGGCCATTCTCTTTTTCCCTGATATTCTGTAAAAAGCTAATACGGCGTTCTACAAAATAGAAATAAAGCAGTGCTGAGACTGCTGCAGCATAGAGGCACCAGAGTGAAGTAAAGCCGTAAGGCTTGAACAGGTAGATAGCCGTCAAACCTACAAGATTCAGCCAGCCAAAAAGCTGCACAGCGATACTGCTACTCAGAATGAGTGCACCGCAGGTGGTAAGTACATACCCAAATCCAAGCCATGCCTGTTTTGTAGCAGGGTTAGTGTAAGAGAGTACTCCGTCAACAATGGAAACATCCGTTGGGACGATGGAGAGTTTCCAGAGTGAGTAGGCTGTGAGAAAAGCGCCAAGGTACATTAAGACAGCGATCATATTTTTACGTACACCTGCAGGCTCTATCAGCCAGAGTGCCAAAGGTACCAGAAACTGCAAAAGCCCCTGTGCATAAAAAACGAAAACCGTTTCCGACATATGAAGAGCACGTGCACCAATAAGCCCATCCATCCCGAGCCAGACAAAGCCCTGGGTGAATTGATGCAGGGAGAAGAGCAGAGGCAGACTGGCAAAGACCACTTCATTGGGAGAACTGACTTTTCTCAAGGTTAAGATACCCACAACGAAAATAGCACCGGCAAGTGTAAAATTCAAGATAGCAAAAAACATTTTTCTTCTTTTTTTAAAAGTATACCCAAAAACCAAGCCCTATTGTAATCATTCCTAAAATCCCGACCCAAATGGCAGCCTGTAATCCGCCTTTGAGTCCACCGAACCAAATGGCATAGACAGATTTCAAAATATTATTACTCCCTGCTGCGATCATAATGGCTGAAACAAGCTGTGTACTGGCGACACTGTATTTTCCTGTTAAAAGAGAGAGTACAAAGGGATCTATGTCCGTAAAGCCTACAGAAAAAGAGAGGAGTTTCAAACCGGTATTCCCATAATGATGCATCACAAAATTGGTGAGCATCATCATGATAATAAAGAGAGCAGCAAAAAGGAAAGCCGTACCCAGTTCCAGCGGGTTTTTATCTACAAAGTCTGTTTTGGCAATGCTGTTGTCTCCTTTTCTCAGGTAGATAAGGGCAGTGAGAAGTCCTGCACCTGCCAGTGAGATAAAAGGAAGTGCAAGCGTTTTGGCGATCGATACATTGAAGACCAGTGCGACCACGACCAGCCTGAGGTACATCATGGATGTTGCGGCAATAATGGCTGCAGTGATGACAGGATTGTATCCGGTCTGTTTGACTTTGCGTGCCAAAACCACAGTGGTGGCAGTGGAGGAGTAAGTCCCTCCGAAAATACCGGTAAGAAAATAGCCTTTGGAAGGGAAAAAGTATTTTTGTATCAAATAACCGCCGTAACTGATGCCCGAAATGACCACCACTGCCAGCCATATTTTAAAAGGAGAGATCGGCAGGTAAGGCAACGCTGTCGTTGTATTGGGAAGCAGAGGAAGGATCACGGCAGACAGGAGTACCATTTTACCCAGTGTTTCAAATTCGTGGGTGTTGATGTTGCTGCTGAAGTTTTGAAGGGACTGTTTGGAATTGAGCAGAAAAATGATCAGTACCAGTATGAGTGAAGGTATCCAAAGAGGGAAACGTTCTGTCATCGGACCAAAGGTATAGACTGCCAGCATGACCATGTATGGAAGAATACTTGACCTTCCAGTCTTGACTTTTTGTGCATACAGTACCATATAAAGCAAAGAAAGTGTGATCAGGACTACGATATAGAGTGTTAAATGTACGGAATCCAGTTTGTAGAAAATATATCCCAATACCCCAATGAAAGTATAGGTGCGTGCCGTACCGAAATAGAGATTTTCTTCACTTTCATGATACTGATAACGGTATGTCTTTAACTCCATGCCTACAAGAAAAGAAAAGACGGCAGTGATGGTCAGATGTATAAGATCGGGTGTGAAACTCATGGTGCGATCATTCCCTTTTCATAACAGACCGGATCGAATTTGCAGATCACATCATGATCATAGACCAGGAGAGCTTTGTCTTTACCCGGATACTCATTCATACTTAAAAAATGTTTCATGATATTGATACGTGCCTCTTTTTTGTCATCGGTATGTACAATATACCAGGGAGCATAGACAAAGGAGGTTTGGTTGAACATTTCATCTCTTGCTTTGGAGTAGGGTTTCCACATTTTCTGTGCTTTGGCATCAATAGGGCTGAGTTTCCACTGTTTCAGCGGATCCGTTTTACGTGATTCCAGACGTTTTTTCTGCTCTTTTCTGGAAATATCGAGATAATATTTGAAAAAACCGATATTGGAATGGGTCAGCATCTGTTCAAAACTGCTCACTTCATCCATAAATGTACGATGCTGTTTCCTGGTACAAAATCCCATCACTTTTTCCACACCGGCACGGTTATACCAGCTTCGGTTGAAAAAAACGATCTCTCCTGCACTTGGGAGGTGCGGCACATAGCGCTGAAAGTACCATGAATTCTTCTCTTTGTCACTGGGGACTCCCAACGCAACTGTGCGCGCCTCACGGGGACTCAAATGTTCGGTAAAACGTTTGATCGTGCCGTCTTTCCCTGCTGTATCACGACCTTCAAGCACAATACATACGGAAATATTCTGCTCGATCACGTATTTTTGAAACTTGACCAGTTCCACCTGTAATTTGTAAAGTTCTTTTTTATAAACATCTTTTTTCATGATACTCTTCCTTTTAAGTCTGAATGCATCTTTATGCCCAGCCGCGGAGCACACCTTTCATCATGTAGGTTTTTGCCAAATAGAGACTGCTGTACCAGTAGATGCTGTGACACTCCAGAGGATTGAGTTCTATGACCGGAGACAGCGGTTTTTCCTTAAAGTCCCAGGCTTCAAAAAGTATACTTTTACTGGAGGCGCAGAGCAATGTGTCAGAACCGTATCCGTCATACGTTGCACTGGGCTTTTTCTCTTCATCCAGAGCACGTATCGTATCGGCAATGGTCTTTACCTGCTTGATGATCGCTGATGCACTTTTAAGCGCAGCACATCCTGCAATATCTCCAATAGCAAAAATCCTGGGATGGACTTTGTGTTCCAGTGTTTTTTCATTGACATCTATAAAACCGCTGTTATTTAACAGACTGCTTTTTGTAAGATAAGGACTTGCCTTCATAGGCGGTGTAATATGAATGAAGTCGTAAGGTTTCTCTTCTCCGTCCGTAAACATTGCTTTTTGTTCTGTTGTATTGATGCTGCGCAGTTCTTTTTGCTGAAAGAGAATATGCTCTTTTTTAAACATCTTTTTATAAAGGCTGTCGTATACCTTGTTGGCAGAAAGTTTACCGTCTTCTGCGGTGAATATAATTTCTACATGATCCTGCAATCCTGCCTTTTTGACTCTCTCAATGAGACTCATAAGAACACTTTTGGCAGCGGCAGGAGACTTGATGTTTATTTTCGGCTGACTAAAGAGTACTTGCAGTTTTTTACCGTCTGCCAGCTTTTGACCTTTCTCTATCAATCTGTCAAGCTGCCTGGATAAGCGGATTGCCCCATGCAGATAGTAGACACTGCCGATGGAGGGATCATTCATCCATGTTTTCACTGTTTCTATACCTTCCAGGGAAGTGAGTTCCCCCTTAAGACCGTCGATGGCAGAGAAATCAAGTGTTAATCCTGACGCGGCAATGATGTAGTCATAGTGCATACTTTTCCCGGAACTGTCTGTGATGGTACGTGTGTCTGCATCCACGGATGTCACTGCATTTTTATTGCGTGTCACATGCATCGGCAGATAGTCCTCTCTACTGTATTCCAACGCTACCATTGGCCAGATCCCGGTACCGACCATGGTCATACCCGGCTGATACCAGCAGCTATTCTCTTCGGGTTCATACAGGGTAATGACCGGGTAGCTGATCGCTCTGCTCAGTCTGTATGCCAGTGTTGTTCCGGCCATACCCCCTCCGATAATAGCAATATGAAGAGGATGCTTTTTTGAAATGTTCTTCTTGTTACTGCTTTTAATATCGTTTGCTTCTGCTTCTGAAGTGCCTGCCAGTGTACCAGCACCCGAAAGTGCAGCGAGTTTCAGAACATCACGTCGGTTCATTCGTTTATCTGTTTTGTGCATCTTCATCTCCTATATATCCAGTTTACCGCGTCTGCGGTAGTAGCCAAGTACCAACATTTTGATCACATCGTTAAAGAGGAACCATGCGAACAAATATACTACAAGGAAGAGTGCCCAACCCCATCCCATAGGATAGATCAGTCCAAAGCCGTATACAGCGATCAGAACAGCGGCGACAGCGGACCAGAGTGATGCATTCCAGAGTATCGGGTTTGGCCATGGGCGCTTAAAGAACCAGTCGTCACGACGGGTATTGTACAGAGTTCCGTGCCCGGCAATGATCAGTTTGGCAAAAAAGATCGTTTGTGTCAATTCCGCATTGACCTGCCAGACATAATAGACCAGCCAGAAAAGAAGGAATGAGGACAATAATCCGGCAATACCGAGCCAGGTTGAAAGCACAAGTACCTCTTTCATATCCCAGCGTACAGGGTATTTGCGCAGTTTTGTATTGTCATAGGCGATCGCAAGTATCGGCAGGTCATTGAACAGGGCAAGTAAAATGATCTCTATGGTAGTAATAGGATAAAAATTAAAAACAGTGATCGTCAGTGTGAAGAGCAGGATGACACGGATCGTTTCAGCGATACGGTAGATGGTATAACTCTGCATCCGTTCAAAGGTGATCCTGGCGATCTTGATGGCATTGTTGATGACCTTGAGTCCCGGTGCAAGCAGAACGAGGTCAGCAGAAGCACGGGCGGCATCGGTTGCACCACTGACGGCGATACCGCAGTCGGCTTTTTTCAAGGCAGGAGCATCATTAACGCCGTCTCCGGTCATTCCGACAATATGGTCGGCTTTCTGCAGTTTGTCCACAATAAAATATTTGTCTTCGGGGAAGACCTGCGCAAAACCATTCGCCTCTTCTATCGCATTGACAATCTCCGATTCATGCTGTTTGATACTTCCTTTTGGAAGCGGACGATCGAGAAGCAGGGTTTGTACTTCTTTACTGATCTCTTCGCCGAATTTCTTAACTGAAGTATCGGAAACTTTTTCCGGCTCCAGTTTTTTATACAGAGCTTCCGCCAACACTTCGGCAAGGAAAACATACTCTTCCGTACTTTCACCTTTGAGTGCTTTGATATCACGGATGTCGGAGCCGATATCAAGAATACCGGCGATATATTTTGCGACTTCAACATTGTCACCTGTGACCATTTTGACAGAGACACCATGCTCTTTTGCATCCGCAATGACCTCTTTGGAGTCTTCTCTGGGAGGATCATACAGCGGAACCAGCCCCATAAAGTGCCATACCTCTTCAGTCACTTCTTTCCAGGCAACACCGAGGGTACGAAAACCCTTTTCCGCAAAAGACTGGACCTGTGCATAAGCATCTTTTTTCTCAAAGGCTTTTTCATCACACATCTCAATGATCACCTGCGGTGCACCTTTTGTCACCTGGATCGTTTTGTCAGCGTGAATGAGCACTCCTTCGGTCCGCTTGCTTACCGGGTCGAATGGTGTGAATTTTTCCAGTTTGTAGCTACTGAGATTTTCATAAAGGTTCTGACTTTGAAGATAACTGTAGATAGGAGCTTCTATAGGGTCCTGATCTTCCTCTTTGGAAGCCAGAGCTGCATAAAAAACAATATTGTCATCCGTGACGCTTCCTACTGTGTAGGGCTCATTGATCGTCATTTTATTCTGTGTCAGGGTACCGGTTTTGTCTGAACAGAGAATGTCCATACCTGCCAGTTCTTCAATGGCAGAAAGTCGGCTGACGATCGCCTGCATATTTGCCAGCATTTTGGCTCCGGCTGCCATGGTCACGGTCAGTACAGCAGGCAGTGCTACCGGAATCGCAGCGACGGTTAAAATGAGCGCATATTCAAGCAGGTCAAGAATGTTCTGCCCGCGGCTGATACCAACATAGATTATGATAGAAACCATGACCAGTGTCACAGCGATCAGGAAGTTTCCGACCTTGACAACCATTTCCTGAAAATGACTGTGCTCTTCACTCTGTGCTTTGGCTACCAGTTTAACAGTCTGTCCAAAGTACGTGTTTTCACCCGTTTCAACCACTTCCCCAATGCTTTCACCTTTTTTGATAATGGCATTGGCATAAACAGTATCTTCTGACTTTTTGGTCACAGGCAGCGACTCTCCTGTCAGTGCAGACTGGTCAACCTGAAGGAAGTCTCCGCCTTCAAGAAGCTTGATATCTGCCGGGACGATATCTCCGATCTTGATCTTGACGATATCTCCCGGGACGATCTCTTTGGCATCGACCTGCTGCCAGCTGCCGTCACGCAATACCATCGCTTTTCGTGCCAGTTTGTTCTTCAGTACTTTCAGAGCACTCAGTGCTTTTGATTCCTGATAGAAGTCAACGGCTGCATTGAAAAGCAGTAAAATGGTGATGATAGTGAAATCTTCCCAGTGTTTGACCAGGGCCGAGAGAATGGCGGCAATTTCGATCATCCAGGGGATAGGTCCCCAGAAACGCCGGAAGAGTCTGTGAAGCCAGCTTTCTTCTTTCTCTTCAATAGCATTGGGCCCAAACTTTTGAAGACGTTCCTGAGCTTCTTTAGTTGACAAACCTTTTATGTTTGTCTCTGAACTTTCTTTTAACGTCTTATTCTGATCTTTAGGTGTGGAGGTGTTTTCAGCATTGTTTTGACTGTTAGCCATTCCGTTTTCCTTTATTATCATTCATTGTTAGCCTTATTATACTCCCAAATTTTAGTGAAAAGTTAATAAAAATCAATTTTTATCTTATGCTCCCATATTTTCAAGTTCAAAGAGTTGACTGTCAAATTCATTTTTGATCGTTTTGTAGACTTCAAGACTGATGGTTCCGCTCTGATATCTTTCCATCAGTCCCTTCGTCTCTTCCATGATCATCCTTCGTTTGGTTCTCAGTACCTCTTCTCTCAGCAGACTCTCTTTGTCGACCTCTGTATTGTCAAGCTCTTCAGAGAGTGCATCAATTTTATTTTGATATTCACTGCTTAGAGATTCAAGACTCTGGGCACTGAGAAAACGGCGTTTATGGAGTTTTTCTATGGTGTCTATTGTATCCTGATAGAGTGAGATCTCTGTTTTGAGTAGTTCATACTCTTTAAGTTTGGAGACCGGTGAGAGAATACCCAGCATTTTCATCAGCGGTGACATGGTCATCCCCTGTACAAAAATGGAAATGAGTACCACGCCGAAAACAAGTGTGACGATCACCTCTTTTAATGCAAACGAATCAGGAATACTGAGTGCCAGTACCATGGAAAGCGCGCCGCGAAGCCCGCCCCAGGTCATGACCAGCGCCCAGGAAAAAGGAAACTTGTGTCTGCTCGGGTAAAAAAATGCCCAGGTACCTGTCACAATAAAAAAACGGGCAGCCAAAACCGAACCGTATGCGATCAGGACAATGGGGAAAAGTTCCCAAAGCAGGGTCAGGTTAACTGCAAAACCCATCAGGAGAAAAATGAGGGAGTTCATGGCAAAAGCAATGTATTCCCAAAAGGTTTCCGTGGCAATACGGATGGAAGGGAACAGTGTTTCTGACAAACCTTTCCCCCCGGTGATCAAACCTGCCGCTACAGTACTCATAACGCCGGAAACGCCCAGTTTGTCTGCAATAAGAAATGAGCCGTATGCTGCAATGGTGGTAAGTGTGATCGTGATCATCGCATCATCAAGATGGTGCATGACGGCAGCGGTGGCAAGTCCGACAATCATACCCACCAGGAGTCCGAAACCCACGATCCTGAAAAAATCGACGGCAGCTTCCTGTGGTGTTCCTACATGCCCGAGAATATACTGCATGGCAAGAATAAAAACAACAATGGAGGTACCGTCATTGAGCAGACTTTCGCTTTCTATGAGAAGTCTTAATCTTCTGGGCGCACCGAGTTTATTAAAAAGGGAGACAACTGCAACCGGATCAGTGGCCGCAACAGCAGCACCAAAGAGTATACCGACAGGCCAGGTGATCGCATCTATCTGGGCAAAATGGATACTTACGGGGACCATGACGGCAGCAGTAAGCAAGGTTGAAGCGATCACCCCGGGGATGACAAGTGTGGCAATAGGCCAGCCGTCACGCCACAGTTCTGACGCCCGAAGATGGATTGCTGCTTCAAAAATGAGTGGCGGTAAAAAAATGGTATAGAGCAGTTCCTGTGTCAGGGACGGCGGATGTAAAAGCTGCAAAGACCCCAATACCAGTCCTACTGCCACAAGGGCAATGGTATAGGGAAGGTTGATCCGCCGTGCGATCACTGCAACGACAGAGGCGATCACAAAAAGTATCAGTATGACCGATTCATAAGACATCTGTTTCTCCTGTTTGGATCTGCCGGGTTAAGGCAGGTAGATGACCTCTTCGGGCTCTACAATGTGTGCCTTTTCATGCAGTTTTTCACCCATGACCTCTCTGAGTACTTCCTGTTTGTCCTCTTCTCCGTGTATCAGAAAGATGCGCTGAAGACCGTCTATGTTCTTCACCCAATCTATAATCCCATTCTGGTCTGCATGGGCAGAAAAACCGTTAATGGTATGGAGACTTGCCTGAATACGGATGTCTTCATGGTAGATCCTGGCCCATTTTGCACCGTCCACAATGTGTCTTCCCAGGGTGCCGACCGCCTGGTAGCCTACAAAGATCACTGCATTTTTTCTGTTCCAGAGCCGGTTCTTCAAATGATGCAAGATCCTTCCTCCGCTGCACATACCGCTTCCCGCGATAATAATGGCACGGTGGGGTACATCATTGATCGCTTTCGACTCATCGACGGTCTGCGTGTATTTGAGGTCTTCAAAATCAAAAACGGTACCGTCACGTTTTTTGATGGTCTGGCATTCGGTACTGAGTAACTCTTCTGCATATTCTTTATAAATTGTCGTTGCTCTGCTTGCCATAGGACTGTCCAGAAAGATCTGACACTCAGGTAACTCTTTGTTGTCATGCATCTCTTTGAGAATGCAGAGTATCTCCTGTGTACGCTCAATGGCAAAAGAGGGAATAAGTACATTTCCCCAGTTCTTCAGTGTGCTGTTGATGATCTCTTTCAACTCTTCCACACTCTCGATCGCACCCTGATGATTACGGTCTCCGTAGGTTGACTCTACATAGAGATAATCGGCATCTTTACAGCTTGCGAGATTTGGCAGGACCATATCGTTATCGTTCCCGATATCACCAGAGAAGACGATCTTTCGCTTTTCAGTTCCCTCTTTATAGACGATCTCTATGAAGGCAGAACCCAGAATATGACCGGCATTCCTGTAGGTGACCGTGACATCTTCACAGAGCTCAAAGGGCTCATCATATTTCGGGGTCAAGTGAGCCAAAGCCAGTGTATTTTGCACATCTTCTTCTTTATAAAGCGGTACAGGTACTTCCGCCTCTTTTCCTTTTCGTTCCGCTTTTCTGTATTTGGTCAGATAATCCTCTTTCATGATCTTGGCACTGTCAAGCATGATGACCTCTGCCAGATCCCGTGTGGCATCCGTAGAGACCATCAGGCCGTTAAATCCTTCCTTGACCAGTTTTGGTATCCTTCCCACATGATCCAGATGGGCATGTGTGACAAGCAGATAATCCACACCTGCCGGGTCAAAACCGAAATCTTTATAGTTTCGGTGCTCTTCGCGTCCCTGAAACATACCGCAGTCTATGAGTATGCGTTTACCGTTATTAAGTTCCAGAAGGTGACATGAACCGGTCACGACCTCCGCTGCTCCGTATGAAATGACAGTTGCCATTGTATCTCCTTTAAGTGTGCTTTTTCATAGTATAGCACTTTTAAGTGAACCTGATACCAATGAAAATTATTTTGCAGAGAAGAAGATCGAACGCCTGCAGAAAGAGTATTCCCGGCTCTACATGTAGAATTATAGATTGAACTTGATATCACACTTTAGTCTGTTTGCTTCTAACACCTCATCCCATATGTTATTATTTGAAAGTTTAACTTCAGCAATTTTAATATATAAGCAGTAAGTTCCAGAGTCTATGTCTTGTACTTTGAAATTTGCATTTATACTTATTTTACCTGAAGGGCCAAGTGTTCGTATATCAAAATCATTGACTGTTACCTCAACTGAATTTACTTCATTTTTCAAAATATACTTTATAGGATAATTGATATAAGAAGATCCGTAACCCTCATTTTTTATCTCAAGTTTTACTGTGAAATTTTCATCTAGCATTTGTGTTTTTAAATTAGTTGCTACAAAACGGTATCCAAGGTTCTCTTTTATCTCTTCGTAACATCCCTCAACTTTCCATCTATCCAGCACGTCAGGATGATAATCATCATTTAAAAAAGCGTACCTGAAACGTTTTAATTCAGCTACTGCATTTGTACATGCAGCAAAACTGGAATTAGCACAGGTTTCTCCTCCGCTCGGAACATATAAACTATCATTTTGCATATAGTTTTTCCAATACTCAATATTATCACTTACAAAGGTTCCTTCGTCTGTATCGCTTGCTAAAAAACAGTCATTATGATGTGCTATCTTTGCTAACGTTGTGTTCTCTGTTGCAGTTTCTTGATCTAGTTGCGCTATATTTGACTCTTCTCTATAATAACTTGAGCCTCCATATAACAATTCTTTGTGCATAGTCGTTCGTATTTGAATATATTTTTCAGGAAAAATGACGTGTAGAAGTTCAATGATCTGCTTACGATTATCTATGTAATTTAAATCTGTATCTGCAAACTCACCTGTAAAAGAGTGCCACTCTCCATACGCACCAATAGTCCCCGCTTGAACAATAGAAATAACATCCTTATATTCTTGCAACAGTGGTGTGAGTTGAGAAAAGTGTGCTTCTATAATACTTAAGGATGCATCAATCCCATTTGAAGAAGGTCTGTATTGAATACGTAAGATCAACTTAATTTTTGCATTTTGTGCATCAATTAAATTATTTTCTATAATAGTTAAGAACTCTGGATCTAATGTTTGCGTATTAAGATAATTGTCTAATTCAATAGATGCATAAACTAATGAATAGCCTTTGTCTTTTGCATATTCAAAGGCATTATAATCTCTCTGTTTTGTCAAGGCATATGTTGCACCGTACAGACCCCTATCTGGATTACCAACATTTACACTGCTGTTCGATTCAAAATATGTAGTGTCCGGTAAGGTACCTGAGTCATCTAATAAATATGTAATTATTGGAGACATTGATGAAGCAAAAAGTGTATAAAAAGATAAAAAAAGTAGTGTTAAAAGTTTCATTATTTAAAGTCCATTATTTAGTGTGCTATCTCCATTTGCATAACCTGCTTTTACGGCATATTGTTCACAATGAGAGTTATCGATATATAGTAGCGTTTCTACACTTAATGATTTTAAAACTTCATTTTCTCTGTTTACACAAATAACCTTCCATCCTCTTACAGCATCTCTTTGTAATCCCCCTTTTTTTGTAGATAACGACTGAAGATAGCCAATAAATTTCCCCGCTAGGGTAAATTATTGGTCTCCTCGTACTTGTTATATCTTTGTTACTATGCACCTTAAAAGTGAAGATTTACCACATAGGTACAGTTTGGAATTTCTTAAATACAACTACTCATAACAATTACCTTCATATTGAAAAGTACTTATACAAGAGCTATCTCCTATATCTGTTGAGTCTGGGTAGCCTCCCTCTTGACCAAACAAATAAACATATTCTCCACCATCAGTAAATACAATTGATGGATTATGTATTTCATTGTCGTATTCAGGCAAAATGAATCCATATAAACTGATATATTTTTGTTTTTGTTTACTTCTTAATAGCCACATTTTTCTTCGAACTTCGATAGCTTGCCTGTTATCTATATGATTTTCCAAATCATTAATTTTATAATATATATACTTTTCTATGTATTGATTAAGAGCATCATCTTGAGAAGATAAGTTCTCGTTAAAATATAATTTAGGTTTGTTACTTACACATACTAGAGTTCTTAAAAACAAAGTTTTTAATTCATCGTATGATTTTTTTTCATTAGATAAAACAAGTAATGAAGATATGTATTTTAACTCTTCAATATATAAATTAAGTGTTTTAGTAATTTTATTGAAAATTTCTGTTTGATGAATTCCTCTATTGTTGTACTTATTTTTATTAAATCCGCATTTATCAAATCCATCGATATCATATAATATTTCTGTATCTTCATATGCATCATTCTTTTCAGATTTTTTGTTATAAATATTTTTGTTTTCAGACATAGCAATTCCAATTAGACTTTTATATGGCATTGTAGATATTTATAAGCAAAGCGATCAAAATAGTAGAATTTATGTATTTTCTTCTTAATTTTTTCATACTTTTTTAATAATAGTTTTAAGCTCATCAATGGATAATGTTTTATACTTCCAATAGTTTTCAATAGTATCTTTTGAGGCATTAGATGTGTTGTTAATATCTGCCTCTGTCTTATAGTTGCTCACTTTTGCACTAATATTTCCTTCTGACAAATCATATTTTTTTGCCATTTCTTTGCATAGTTTGATTTGCCTACCTCTAGGAAATTGTTCTTGCTCTAGTGTTTTAAAAATTAAAAAAGCTTCCAACTCAGTTTTTTGATTCCAATTTGAATTTTCTCTAAATGCCATTAACTATTCCCTTTTTGATATAATGGGCGCACTGATCACGTTTAGTGATCCTCGTTCTTATTAGAACTTTTATATTTTTTGTTTTCTCTTTAACGTGATGGGAGGAATAGAGCCTGTAAGTATTTCTACCGTATTTCAACTTGATAACCAGGAATAACACCAATATATTTAGAGTTAAGTGTTATTCCATTTTTTACAACATCATTAGTAAAATAACTATGAGATCCAATGCTTCGGATATCATTTAGTACATTTTTATTTGGATGTGGATCCGTTGCTCTTCCAAATAACCCATTGTCATGTGAAAAAATGGTAAGAGAAGGGGAAATAAAAGAGATAATTCTTTTATTCAAACTATGCTTACTTCCATGGTGTGGTGCCTTTAATATATTGGCTCTCAAACGTGGTTCATTTCTACTTATTAGACGATTAAAGACGGGTATATCTGCATCACCTGTTAGTAGAATATTATATTCATGAGAATGAAAATTAAATACAACACTTAACCTATTTGAATCAGTTTTACGAAATTGTTTAATTGCTTGTTCAAGAGATGTAGTTCGTTTTAACGCAATTAGATATATAGTAGCACGAATAAATTCTTTTGCCTGATAACTGTCTGGTTCTATCACATCAAATTCAAATCCACTAGTGCTAGATAAAATATCATCAACACTTGTATTAAATTTTTTTAAAAATGTATCTACTAAGTCATCATCAATTTTATCTATTTGAAATAAATGTAATGGATCTAAAGGGGGATTTAAAACTATGTTATGTCTGCAATGCCCCATTTGAAAACCATCATATACGAGAGTTGCACTGCCATTTGTAGGACGGGGTATACTTGGCATTCTAGCTTTTAGTTTATTCATTATTTTATAATATTCTGGTAAATATGCAGGTAGATACAGGTTCTGAATTACTATTTCTGGTGGGAAGGTTGAACCACGGATATGATCATCGTGACAATGAGTTAGAAGTAACTCAATCTCTGTATCAACTATGGTTTTATGAAAGTCAGAAGGTCCCAAATCAATATAAAGTGGAATATCACTCCAATAACAATTTTGAGGTTTAAGTTTTATGGCATCGCCTTGGCCACAGTTAAATACACTTAGCATATATTCTCTTTCTTTATTGGTTTCATGGCATTCTAACGGTTGAATAGAGCGAATAAGTGACCGCTAGGTAACTTATTCGCTCCTATGTTTTGTTATATTCTTTATTCCTCAATTATGTCATGAGCAACTAAGTAATTTAGTCCTTCATCTGTAATAATTAAAGTGTCATCAGTATGCCATGTCATAAGACCATCTTTTATTGCCTTATGTAAATATCTATCTAAAGTAAGACGGTGCATAGATACTTTTGCTACAACTGATTTAAACCAAATATATTTATATGCTGTTCCTTCATAAGATGCAGAAACAGCTTTCATAAGCTCTTTTAATCCATCAGATGTTCTATCAGGACGAGAACCTTCAAGTGGTTTAAAATGATTTAATCCAATTTCAGGTTTTTCATATAATGGGGAATTTAGTAATACTCGTAATAGGTCATCTAAACTGTATTCTAGTTCACTATCTTTTGAAAAATTAATATAAAGTTTTGAATTTAAAAAAGTAGGTCGTAAGTCAGTTTCCTTTTGTCTTATTATTGGTATCACTTTACTACTATCGATAGTAGTAAAGTAAAGAAGATGTCATAATCATCTTCTCATACCCAACGCCACCTTGACCATTATTTGCTTTTTCAACATATGGTTCAGTACATACCATAATGACAAATTGGGCTTCATTAAGTTGAGTTTCCATAAAATGAGGAAGGTCATCTCCTGGTTTTAAATCCCATTGATCTAATACAGCATCAACACCTCTATTTCTTAAAGTTGTAGCAAAGTCTAATATCCATTTTTTATGTTCAGCAGAATCGTGTGAATATGAAATAAATACTCTTGGTGGATTCATATATGTTCCTTTTGTAATACAACTATTTATTCAAGGAACACTATACACCTTTACCTATTAAATATCCAAATAAACAGACAAGAAAAACGTCCGTTTATTTTCAATAATATGCACTCCAAGGGCATTTCTTCACAAGTTCAGGGCACAATATGAAAGATATTTGCTACCTTCATAGGAATTTCACTAGAATCATAATAATACATAATGTCCTTTTAGCACTAAAATCTTCGTTATTTGGACAGAATGTTCTGCTATTTGTCAAATAATCCATTAAAAGGACAAAATGTCCCCTATAAAAAAGGAGTTAACTATGCAAGTAAAAAAGACTAGCTCAATAAGTGTTTGTGCAATAAATCTACTAAATAGATTTATGTAAACTTTTAGATCTTGTTAGAGATAAGTACGATTTAAACATTATAGCTTATCGACAGAGAAAACATATATTTATTGGATAAAACATTACATCTTTTACCATAAGAAAAAACATCCCATTGAAATGGCTAAGCCTGGAGCATAAGGGTCGGGTGACAACGATAACTCTCTTTTTCTCAAAGCCCAAACATGCTAAAATAAATTATGTTATAACAATCTAGTAGTTCACCGAGGCGTCAGGTTATTCATGATACATTTCTACGAAACGAATCACAAATCATCAGACTCTTCTATATTTATATCGTCTATACGAGGTGGCACTAATTGGGACTGACACGGAATTTTAAACGCTCTCTTATTAATGGATATATAAAGATATGTCATATTCCTCTTGAATTCTGAGAAAACCTGGAACTCTATCGGGATTAGCCTTTACTTTTCCGGGGTAAGCTCCTTTATACAAGTCACATATCTTGTAAGTTTTACAGAAGACTTTTCCACTTTCGTATCTTTCTCTAGATATTTCTTCTGTTTTTGCGTCATGTTCTAACTGGTATGTTCTCTTGCTAACTATTGACTCTTGTTCCTCAGCATAAGCTTTTTTCATTTGTACTATTTCATATAGTGTTGTTTTATAAGTTATCATTGCTATTACAGCAACTACTGCTACTACTATTGTTCTTTTAGTAAATTCTTTTGTGTTCACTTAATTCCCTATTTGTATTAGATTAATCTTTAATAGATACTCGTAATACTTACTATTGACATTATTGTTTTCTCAACTGTCGGTATTATTGCACCATTACCATTCATTGTCAATAGTATAGGGGTCATTCCAGGTAAACTATTTCTCTCCAACTACTGTGGATTCCACATAGAGATAGTCAGCTTTTTCACAGGCAACAAGGTTGGGAAGAGAAGCACATTGACATCAATTAAATTGGATATCCGTATATTTATTATACAATGAGAGATAGAAAAATAGTAAAGGAGCATAAAATGGGAACCTACAGCAATAAACTCGAAGAGGTCAAAGCATTGATCGAACGCCTGCAGAAAGAGTCTCCTAAACAGACGACAGCATTCAATCAGTTCATGATGAGTGTTGAAAAGCCCGGGGCATTGAGTACGAAAGAGAAAGATCTTATCAATATTGCTCTCTCCATCGCAGCGCAGTGCGAATGGTGTATCGCCCTGCATGTCAAAGGAGCACTGAACAACGGTGCAAGCCGGGAAGAGATCATTGATGCATCGATGCAGGCAGTTCTGATGCATGGCGGTCCGGCACTGATGTATCTGATCCCTGTTGAAAAAGCACTGGACGAATTTATAGATGCGTAAATGTATTACGTGCACCTATTATTAGAGGTGCCCTTACGTTTTGAGATATTCATCTGCCATATAACTGCTGCGGGTGTAGGGTGAGCTTTTAATAAAGCGGAAACCCATGGCGATGCCCGCGTCATGAAAATGATCAAAGCGCTCCGGCGGGACGAACTCTACAACCTCCGTATGCTCCGCTGAAGGAGAAAGATACTGCCCGATACTGAGCAGTTTACAGTGATGATCGAGTAGATCCTGCAGCAGGGTCATCACTTCCTCTTCGCGTTCTCCGAGACCCAGCATGATCCCGCTTTTGGTCGCAATATCAGGATTGAGTTCCGCCAGCTTTTTCAGTACACGCAGAGAACGTTCATACTTTGCCCCTTTTCGGATATGATAGAGCCGGGGGATTGTTTCGAGATTATGCCCGACGATCTCCGCACCGCTCTCAGCGATGATCCGCAGTGCTGTTTCATTCTCCTGCAAGTCAGGGATCAGCAATTCCACAACGATCGTTTTGTCAAATGCTTTGATGGCCCGAACTGTCTTGGCAAAGTGTTCCGCACCGCCGTCGGGAAGATCATCACGGGTAGGGCTGGTGATGACGACATGGCGCAGTCCCATTGCCTGTACTGATTCAGTCACATTTCCCGGCTCATCCGGGTCAGGGGGCAGCGGTATATCTTTGGAGACATTACAGAAGGTGCAATGGCGTGTGCACTCTTTCCCCAAGATCAGGAAGGTTGCCTGCTTTCGGGAAAAACATTCGCCGATATTGGGACACATGGCTTCCTGACAGACAGTATGCAGTCGTCCTTTGGCAATGATCTTCTCGACTTCGCGAAGAGAGCTGAGTGTGATCTTTTTTCTCAGCCACTCAGGCTTTGAATAGTGTATTTTCTGCGTGGACATTCCATGCCTCCCTGTTGTATTTTTCGTCAAAAAGTTTCTGTGCCAGAGCCTGTTCTTTAGCGCTCAAAGGTTCTTTAAGTGCCTTTGTACCGTATATCTCATAAAATACTTTGAGTATTTCTTCTGTCAGTGCCGCTTCTGTGGTATCAATATGTAATCCTTCAAGCGTTGCAGCCTGTGAGAGACCTGACGCTTCCAGAAAAAGTCCCTTGAAACGCTCACTGTCTATTTTCAGTGGAACAGTACCGTGCTGCAGCATGGCATCACGGGTGTGACGCTGGGCATTTCCCCCGATCTTTCTTCCGCCTATGATGATGTCATAGGCTTCCGTACCGGCCAGACAGACCGCACTCTGTGTTTTGTCAAGTTGCAGATCTTCGGCAAAACCGGCATCGAGCCCCAGGTTTTGATATAAACGTATCAGAAAAGCACAGAGATAGCGATAACTCTGTTTGATACCCTTTTTTTGTATGAAGGAGCGGGGAAGAATAAGCGTATAGGAGATATCTCCCCCATGGACCAGAATGCCTCCGCCGGTGATACGCCGGACATAGGGTATATCTCTTACGTGTAGTTTCTCCCAGTCGATCACCTCTTTGGTATGTGAAAAGCGGCCGAAACTGAGAGATGGTTCTTCCCACCGGTAGAGGCGGAGTATCGGCAGATCACCCTCTTTGAAAATCTGAAGCAGGGCTTCATCCACTGCCATATTCCACTGTGCCGAAGCCGGTCCGCTGTCGATAAATCGCCATCTAAGCATTTTTACTCTTTTCTCATGATAGGGTTAACACTCTCTTAACTATTTTGGATTATACTATAGTTATATAGTATTTACCCGTTATAAAATAAAGGATGATGGATGGAAGAGACACGGATCAAAAAGAACCCTGCTGATTTTTCGCTTGAGCCCAATATGGCCAGTTATGAAACAACCTATAACAGTTTTCTGTGGGAGAGTGTTGCCAAAGAGTTTGAAGGACTGCCCTCAGGTGGTCTGAACATTGCCCATGAAGCGATCGACCGGCATGCCAACGGTCCCCTGGCAGATAAAACGGCACTGGTCTGGCTGGGAGAAAAGGGAGAAAAGCGTACTTTTACCTTTGCTGAGATGAAAAAAGAGAGTGCACGTTTCGCCAATGTGCTTAAAACACTCGGTTTTGAAAAAGGAGAACGTGTCTATACGCTTTCCGGACGGCTTCCCGAACTTTACATAGGCGCGATGGGAATACTGAAGAACGGCAGTGTCATGTGTCCGCTCTTCTCCCAGTTCGGTCCGGAACCGATCCTTCAGCGGATGCAGCGCGGTGATGCCAGGGGATTGTTGACGACGCAAAGGCTTTATGAGAAAAAAATAGCACCGCAGATGGATAAGCTTCCTGAGTTGCGTACTGTTCTTTTGATAGATGCCGAAGAGGATCTGAATGAAAATGTGCTTTCTTTGCCGCGTCTGATGGAAAAGGCATCGGACAGTTTTGAAATTGTGCCGACGGAAGCGGAAGATATGTCACTGCTGCACTTTACCAGTGGTACGACAGGCATGCCAAAAGGTGTGATACATGTGCATAAAGCGATGTACACACATTGGGCGACAGGAAAGTATGTACTCGATCTTCATCCTGATGATGTCTACTGGTGTACAGCTGATCCCGGCTGGGTCACGGGAACATCGTACGGTATTATTGCGCCCTGGCTGCACGGAGTGACCAATATTGTGAATGAAGCGGAATTCGATGCGGAGCGATGGTATGCTGTACTGCAGGACTACAGGGTCTCAGTCTGGTACACCGCACCAACTGCGATACGCCGCCTGATGCGTCTCGATATCGATCCGCTGGAAAGCTATGATCTTTCAGCGCTGCGTTTGGTACAGAGTGTCGGTGAACCGCTTAATCCTGAAGCGGTTGTGTGGGGTGTTGAAAAACTGAAGATGCCGATCCATGATAACTGGTGGCAGACAGAAACAGGCGGCATTATGATCGCTAACTATCTCTCCGAAGATGTCAAACCGGGATCAATGGGACGGCCGCTGCCGGGTATTGTTGCAGCAGTTGTACGTCAGAATGAAGACGGTACGGTCACGGAGATCACAGAAGCCGGAAAAGACGGTGATCTGGCGCTCCGACCCGGCTGGCCTTCAATGTTCCGCGGATACCTGCACAATGACGAGAAATACAAAAAAAGTTTTGTTGACGGCTGGTATATTTCCGGTGATCTTGCCTATAAAGATACAGACGGTTACTTCTGGTTCGTCGGACGTGCGGACGACATTATCAAGACTTCCGGACACATGGTCGGACCGTTCGAAGTGGAGAGTGCACTGATGGAGCATCCGGCAGTTGCGGAAGTGGGCGTCATCGGTAAGCCTGACCCGCTGATCGGGCAGATCGTCAAAGCCTTCGTTTCTCTCAAGAGCGGCTATGAAGCAAGTGAAAAACTCAAGCGTGAACTTATCGGTTTTGGACGTAAAAAACTGGGAGCAGCGGTGGCACCCAAAGAGATCGAGTTTCAGGAAGATCTTCCCAAGACCCGCAGCGGAAAGATCATGAGAAGACTGCTGAAGGCCAGAGAGCTCGGACTGCCTGAGGGTGACACCTCTACACTGGAAAAATAAGGATTGAATATGAATATTTTTAAAATGCCGAGTCTCGGTGCCGATATGGAAGAGGGCACTTTGATGGAGTGGAAGGTCAAAGAGGGTGACAGCGTTAAAAAAGGAGAGGTGATCGCCGAGGTGGAGTCCAATAAAGGTGTGATAGAGGTTGAGATATTTGAAGACGGTGTGGTGGATAAACTGCTGGTTGAACCGGGAACGACCTGTGCTGTCGGAACGCCCATTGCATCTATCAGAAAAGAGAATGAAACATCGGAGCCTCAGAAAAAAGAGCAGCCTGTATCGACAGAAAAAACGGTAGAGAAAAAAGCTGCAAAAACGAATAAAAAGATAGAAAAAGAAACGAAACAACCTTTGCCAGCAGAAAAAGAGACAAAAACAGTTTCCGATCCGGCACCGGAAGTTTCGGAAAGTCCTGGGTCCCATAAGATCAAGATCTCACCTGCAGCACGAAAAAAAGCACAGGAGCTTGGGGTCGACCTTGACGCACTTGCTGCTAAAACGAAGGGTAAGATCGGAACGGCTGAGGTCGAAGCAGCTTCTGCGGATAAAGTGAAGAAGCGGGGTGGTTCAGACAGTATGCGCAAGGCGATCTCTGCAGCGATGAGCCGTTCAAATGCGGAGATCCCCCACTATTATCTTTCCACATCGATCAATATGACACCGGCACTGGATTGGCTTGCAGAGCAGAATGAAAAACGCAGTATCAAAGAGCGTATTTTGCCGGCAGCACTGACGATCCGTGCGGTTGTCAAGGCACTGCAGGCCGTACCGGAGCTCAACGGCTTCTGGCAGGAAGACGGTCTGCAGACCAGTGAAGCGATCAATCCGGGAGTGGCTATCGCCAGACGTGAAGGCGGACTGCTTACGCCGGCACTGCTCAATGCCCAGGAGATGAATCTCGATGAGACAATGAAAGCCTTTCATGACCTGATCACCCGGACACGTTCGGGCAAGCTTCGCAGTTCAGAAATTTCAGAGCAGACCATTGTCATTACCAATCTTGGTGATCTTGGTGTCGAACGGGTGTATGGTGTGATCTACCCGCCGCAGGTAGCACTGGTAGGACTGGGCCGTATTATGGATGCCCCGTGGGTGATAGGTGATGCACTGGCCGTACGCAAGGTGATGCAGGCAACACTGGCAGGAGATCACCGGGCCACGGATGGTCGGACCGGAGCGCTGTTTTTGGATAAACTGAATCAAATATTACAAAAACCGGAGGAATTATGATGACGAATGAAGAGATCAAAGCAAAAATAATCGGGCAGATCTATGAGATAGCACCGGAACATGAAGGGGAAAAGATCCCTGAAGATGAAAATATACAGCGCTCTCTGGAGATAGACTCGTTCGATTTTCTGAACCTTTTGACGGCATTGAATGATGAACTGGGTGTGGAAGTTCCCGAAGCCGACTATAGTGAGGTTGATACACTGGAACATATGACAGACTATTTTGCCAAACATATGAGTTAAGGAGAAAGAGAATGAATAAGATGCTTGCAGAAGAGATCTATTATGATATGGTGCTTGGCCGCTTCTTTGAACTGGCGGCAAAAGAGCATTACATGGCTGGTGATATTGCCGGTTTCCTGCATCTGGATATTGGACAGGAAGGCTTCAGTGTGGCAGCGATGAAAGCATTTGCCAAAGGGGATGTCTTTACGACGTATCGCGAACATGTGATGGCGATCAGCAGGGGAATGGATCCCAAGGCAGTGATGGCGGAACTTTTTGGCAAAGTTTCCGGTGTGAGTCGCGGCCGGGGCGGGTCGATGCATCTTTTTGATCCGTCACATTTTTTCTATGGCGGTGATGCGATCGTGGGCGGGCAGATCCCTAATGCTGTCGGATGTGCCTATGCACGAAAATACAAGGAGCAGCAAGATGGTGTGATGGTGGTCTTTGGTGACGGTGCGACCAATGGCGGTGCGTTTTTTGAGTCACTGAATATTGCCAGTGCCCAGAAACTCCCCCTGTTGTTTTTGTGTGAGAACAACGGCTATGCCATAGGTACGAAGATCACTCGTGTCTCACCTTTTGAAAAACAGGCGAAAAAGGCTGAACCTTACATGCTTACCATGGAAGTTGACGGTATGGATGCCGTGGCTGTCTATGAAACACTCAGAGAGGCACGGCATCTGATCGAGGATGGTCACGGGCCTGTTTTTGTTGAAGCCATGCTCTGCCGCTATGAAGGGCACTCCATGAGTGATCCGGGAAACTATCGTAATAAAGAAGAGATGAAGATCTGTAAAGAGAGAGATCCGATCGAACGAATGGAAAAAATGCTTCATGAAACTTACCTGCTCAGTGAAGAAGAGATCGATGCGCTCCGTCAGCGGGCACAGAGAGCAGTGGATGATGCAGTTGAATTCGCATCTGCTGCACCAGAACCGGAGTTGGAAGAACTCTATGATAATATTTTCTCAAAGGATGTGTAAATGTTGTATCGTGAAGCGTTGAACAGGGCGATCGATGAAGCGATGGAGATCGATTCTGATGTTGTTGTACTCGGAGAAGATGTCGGACTCTACGGTGGAAGCTATCGTGTCACAGAAGGGCTTGTCTCCAAATACGGAGAGGAGCGTCTGATCGATACGCCGATCGCAGAACTTTCGATCGTCGGTAATGCTGTTGGCATGGCGATCGGCGGGCTGCGTCCGGTCGCTGAGATCATGACGGTGAACTTTGCTTTGCTGGCTTTCGACCAGATCATCAACCATATGGCAAAGTATCATTATATGAGTGCCGGTAAGATCACCTTGCCGATGGTGGTACGTTTTCCTCAGGGTGTCAGCCGTCAACTGGCTGCACAGCACAGCGAAAGTTACGAACAGATGCTGAGTGCCGTTCCGGGTCTGATCGTTTTTGCCGCTTCAGATGTGAACTATGCCTATCATGCGCTCAAATATGCCATTTTAAGTGACGATCCTGTTATTTTTATTGAACATGAACTGCTTTACAATAAAAAAGGAGAGATAGATCTTAACACTGAGCTTGATCCTTTCAAGGCACGTATTGTTAAAAAAGGCAAAGATATCACCATTGTCAGTTATCTGAAAATGGTTGACGATGTCATGGAGGCTGTTCCGGAAATAGAGAAACAGCTTGGTAAGAGTTGTGAAGTGATCGACCTGTGCTCACTGAATCCTATTGATTTCAAAACCCTTGAATCTTCTCTGAAAAAAACAGGTGCCATTGTTGTTGTCGAGGAAGATCATAAAATGGGCGGCTATGGGGCACAGATCGTCTCCTGGGCTGCTGAAGAGATGTTCTACAGTCTTGATGCTGCACCGTTAAGGATAGCAGGAGCAGATGTGACGATCCCCTATAACCGCAGACTGGAACTCGCTTCCATACCGACACCGGAGGAGATCAAAGCACGTATCCTGGCATGGGGTGCAGAAAATGGCGTATGAAATAGTCATGCCTCAACTCTCTGATTCGATGGAGGAGGGAACACTGGTCTCCTGGAAAGTAAAAGTGGGAGATTCAGTGAAGCAGGGGGATGTCATTGCCGAAGTGGAGAGTGACAAAGCCATTATGGAGCTGCAGAGTTTTAAGGCGGGAAAAGTGGAAGCTTTGACAGTGAGCGAGGGTGAGATCGCCCCCGTCGGTACTGTGATCGCACGTATTGCTGTAGATACTGTTCCTGAAGTTAAAGCCAGGTCTGAGGTCGCCTCGCTTAAAGAAACAGTGCCAGAGAAAAAAGAAGAGAAAATGGTGAAAGCGCCAGAGAAAAAAAAGAATGTTGTAGCTGAGCCTGCTGAACAAAGAGAAGTTCAAATCACAGGTTCCGCTTCCCCAAAAGCAAGAGCCCTGGCAGGAAAATATGGCATAGACATAGAGAAACTCCAGGCTGAAGGAAAACTCCAAAAGCCGGCACACTCGGTTGATATTAAAAACTATTATGATAGCCGCTACTTCACAGAAAAGGCATTAAGGCTTCTGACAGACTATAACCTGGATACGGATTATTTTGAAACAGGAAAGAAACAGACTGAAGCGGATGTAGAGAATTATATTAAAAAATATAATATCCCTTTGCCTGAAAAGTTGAACAGCATGCAGAAGAATATCATTTTAAATGTAACTGCTGCTGCCCAAAAACCGGTCTATCATATTTACGACACCTTGGACAGTCGTTTGCTCCTGGCACACAGTACAGAGAAGACGACCATCACACTCTGGCTTATCAAACTCTTTGCCGAAGCCATGATGCAGCATGAAACCTTTCGCAGCACCCTGGGAACAAAGGGCTTGCAGCTTTGGCCGAATGCTTCTGTCTCTCTTGCAATGGCAAATGAAAAAGCACTTTATATGCCTGTGTTCAAGAACTGCAATGCCATGGATATGGAGAAGCTGACCAAAACAATGGAGGATTTTAAAGCCGCAGTGAAAGAGGAGCGGGTTCCTTCTGAAGCAATGCGCGGTTCCACTTTTGGTATCAGTAATCTCGGTATGACAGGCATCACACGTTTTGATGCCATGATCAATGCCAATGACTGCGGCAGTGCTGCAATAGGGGCAGAGGCAGAGGGAAAGATAGCAGTGACACTGACGCTTGACCACCGCATTGTGAACGGGTGGCAGGGTGCAGCCTTTATGCAAACTCTCAAAACACTGGCATTAGATCCGCTTTTCTTCAAGGGATCAAAATAAATTACGACATAGTGCCGGCTTCGGGCATATATGTGGGTATCACCTATTATTAGAGGTTCCCTACAATGTCATTAAGCTACGCAACTTTGGAGCAGCGACTTCAGTCGCTGATATGCGACTGAAGTCGCATCCCCAAGCTATTACCCCACCAACTAAATACCCAAATTTTTGATGCTGTGATTTCGTTCATAATCAAGGCAGGTTTTTGAAAACCTAGCCGTAGCTAAGTTGAAAAAATCTAACGCAGAGTATGGGCGAAAGCACTGCACCCTTTGGGAAGAGCGAGAGAAGGCAATCTGCAAGCAAAAAAATCTTTGAATTAACGTAGCTAAGTTGAAAAAATCTAACGCAGAGTATGGGCGAAAGCACTGCACCCTTTGGGAAGAGCGAGAGAAGGCAATCTGCAAGCAAAAAAATCTTTGAATTAACCAGTTAGTCCTACAGCTTTTTTTACTCACACCTTACCTCCTCTCGTACTTTCAAAAGTTTGGGTATTTAATTGGCGGGGTAATATATTATTACCTTAACTTAATGGCATTGGAGATTCCCTAAAGCACGGTTAAGAGTCCGTTTTCCTGTAAGTGCTATAATAAGAAAGTAAGGAGAGTCCCATGAACAAAAGTTATATTTCATCCATTCACGCCCTGGAGATCCTGGATTCGCGTGGCAACCCCACTGTACGTGTTTTTGTTTCACTGAATGACGGCACGCGTGTCAGTGCTTCTGTACCTTCGGGTGCCAGTACAGGAGAGTATGAAGCCGTTGAATTAAGAGACGGTGATATGCAGCGCTATGGAGGCAAAGGTGTCAAAAAAGCTATTTACAATGTAGAGCAGATCATCGCACCGGCACTGCTGGGACATGATGCCAGAGAACAGTCAAAGATAGACCGACTGCTTATAGCCCTGGACGGTACTGACAATAAAAGTCACTTGGGAGCCAATGCAATACTCGGTGTCTCTATGGCTGTGGCAAAGGCAGCTGCACAGAGTGAGGGGGCGGAACTCTTCCGTTATCTTGGAGGAGAAGATGTCAGACGTCTGCCTGTACCCTGTATGAACATACTCAATGGCGGTGAGCATACGGACAACTCTGTGGACTTTCAGGAGTTCATGGCTGTACCGCACGGTGCACCCACTTTCAGTGAGGGGCTTCGCTATGTGGCAGAAACCTTTCATACCCTCAAAGGTATTCTCCATGCAAAAGGGTATGCGACCTCCGTAGGAGATGAGGGCGGTTTTGCCCCTGACCTCAAAAGCAATGAAGAGGCGATGGAACTCATCGTTGAAGCCATTGAAAAAAGCGGTTACAGACCGGGTGAAGATATCTCCATCGCCATTGACAGTGCTGCGACCTCTTTTTCAACAGACAAAAAGAGCCGGTATGATCTTAAATGGTCGGGTGCCGGTAAAATGGACAGTGTAGAACTCATAGAAATGGCAAAAGTGTGGGTAGACAAATATCCGCTTATTCTCTGGGAAGACCCTTTGGCTGAAGAGGACTGGTCAGGGTTTGCCGACTTTACCAAAGCACTGGGTGACAAGATCGAAGTAGTGGGTGATGATATCTTTGTAACTAACACCAAATTCATTTCACGCGGTATTAAAGAGCATACAGCCAATGCCTCACTCATTAAACTCAACCAGATCGGTACGGTGACTGAAACTGTTGATGCTGTCCGTCTGTGTCGTGACCACAACTGGCGTGCATTCCTCTCTCACCGTTCGGGAGAGACGACCGATACCTTTTTGGCAGACTTTGCCGTGGCCATGGATACCGGACATTTGAAAAGTGGTTCCGCTTCACGCGGTGAACGCCTTGCCAAATACAACCGACTGCTCGAAATAGAAGCCATGCTGGGAGATGATGCACTGTATTACTGGCAATAAAAAAGACTAAGGTTCAATATGCTCAGTTCACTTTTACTTTTTCCTGTCAAGCTCCTTTTGACCTACGGCTATACGGCACTTTTTCTCTGGAGTATCATGGAGGGGGAAGTGGGGCTCATATTGAGTGGCTGGCTGGCCTCGGAACAGAGAGTGTTTCAGTATGAAAATATCATTCTTGTTGCGATCGCTGGAGCATTTATTGGTGACCTGCTTCTTTTTTTAGTAGGAAGGATCTTTGCTAAAAGGACACAGCACTGGTTTGAAAAACATCCCAAAAAAGAGAGAACTGTGATGCGTTGGCTCGGGAAATGGGGAGCACTTCTCATTGTGTTCGAGCGTTTTATTTACGGTACGCACATCCCGGTACTGTTGACCATTGGAATGTCAGGTTACAGTTTTGTAAAATTTCTCATCTATGATTTCATCGGGATCGTTTTATGGTCAGTGACGTTTGTCTCTGTGGGGTATTACTTTGGACAGAATGCTGTAAATTTGATACTTTTGATACAAAAAAACATACTGGCTGTTCTTTTTTTCCTATTAATCTTCCTGTTATTTTTCATTTTGCAGCAAGAAGAGACATGATCTAGAGATAGATCACCTCTTCAGGCTCGACAATATGCACCTTTTTCTCTAAAATATTCTCCATAGCACTACGCAGAATCACCTGTTTGTCCTCTTCTCCATGTATCAGATAAATGGTTTTAAGATCATCCATCTGCTCAACCCATTTGATGATGGCACTCTGGTCAGCATGTGCCGAGAAACCGTTAATGGTATGGATACTTGCTTTGACAACGATCTCTTCATGGTAGATCTTGACCATACTTGCTCCGTCAATGATCGCTCTTCCCATCGTACCCACAACCTGGTAGCCCACAAAGATCACGGCATTTTTCTTGTTCCATAAACGGTTCTTCAAGTGGTGAAGCACCCTTCCGCCGTTACACATACCGCTACCCGCAATGATGATGGCACGGCTTTTTACATCGTTGATCTTCTTGGAACCGTCCACATCGAGGGTGTAGATGAGTTCATCAAAATCAAAGACCGAACCGTCACGTTTTTTAATGTTTTGGCAATTTTCACTTAGCTGCTCCGAGTAATTCCTGTAGACTTCGGTTGCCCGCGTCGCCATAGGACTGTCAAGGAAAATGTGGCACTCCGGCAGCTCTTTTCTGTCATGCATACCTTTTAAGATACAGAGCAGTTCCTGTGTTCTCTCCACGGCAAAAGAGGGAATGATGACATTTCCCCAGTTGTGCAGGGTCTCAATGATGATCCGCTTGAACTCTGTAGTACTGAGCTCGGCACTCTGATGTTCTCTGTCTCCATAGGTGGACTCCACGTAGAGGTAGTTGGCATGGGTACACTTTTCAAGATCGGGCAGTACCATGTTGTTATTGTTCCCGATGTCTCCGGAGAAGACAATGGTCTGTCTGACACCATTCTCAGTGTAGTTTATCTCAATGAAAGCCGAACCCAGAATATGACCGGCATTGTGGTAGATGACCTCAATGCCTTCTTCCAGTTCAAAGGCCAGATCATACTCGGGTGCACGCCACTCCATCTCCAGTGCTGCGATGACATCCGCCTCTTCGTAGAGTACTGTGGTCACATCGTCTTCTTTTCCCTGTCTCTGTGCTTTTTTGTACTGGGTCAGGAAATCTTCTTTCATGATCTGCGCACTGTCAAGCAGTATGACTTCTGCCAGGTCTTTGGTGGCAGAGGTGGCGTAAACAGGACCGCTGTATCCCTCTTTGACGAGTTTGGGTATACGTCCTACATGGTCAAGGTGTGCATGGGTCACCAGCAGATAATCAACCTCTTTAGGGTTAAAATCAAAAGGGCCGTAATTTCTCTTCTCTTCTCTTCCCTGGAACATCCCGCAGTCAATGAGTATACTCGGACCGCCTTCTATCGTAAAAAGGTGACAGGAACCTGTTACCACTTCTGCTGCACCATATGAAACTACTGTTGCCATGTTTTTTCCTTTTGTATGTTATATATTTATTCTACTCTAAATATGCTTTTTTTACCATTCTGAGTGTTTCATCGAAACTATAGAGAATCGGTTGGCCTGTGGGAATGTTCACATGCGATATCTCTTCTGAAGACAAATGTTCTATCTCCATCAGAAGGGCACGCAGTGAGTTGCCATGGGCTGAGACCAGTACGGTTTCTCCTGCATCAAGCCGGGGAACGATCACTTCATAGAAGTAGGAGAGGGTGCGCTTGGCTGTCTGTTTGAGTGATTCACTGTGTGGAAGCAGATGCGGATCAAGCTTATGGTATTTGGGATCTTGCTGTAGCAGGAGAAGATCATCTTCACTTAAAGGCGGCGGAGGGGTATCGTACCCGCGTCGTACAGCCATAAATCTTTTTTCACCTATCTCTGCTTTGACCCTGTCTTTATTCTGTTTCTGCCAGGCACCGTAATGTCGTTCGTTCAGTTTCCAGCTTCTCATGGCATCTATCTGCTCCCACTGCAAGACAGAAAGCACCATTTGCGCAGTGTGAATGGAGCGCTGAAGCCAGGAGGTAAAACAGATGTCAGGGTAAAGTGCATGTTTCAGCAGTATTTCACCGGCACGCTTTGCTTCCTCTTTTCCTTTCTCGCTAAGATCGACATCGGTCCAGCCTGTAAAAAGATTTTCTTTGTTGTAAAGACTCTCTCCGTGACGCAGAAGGATCAGTTTTGCTCCCTGCATCACTAATGTCTCATCATCATTTTCATAAAGATACTCTGGGAGAGTTTTCCGAAACTTTCTGTCAATGTCGGATGCGGATGAATGGCTTTCATGACATCCATCGCTTTCATCTTGTTGGCAACGATGAGTGAGGCTTCTCCACTTAAAGAGGAGGCATCTTCCGAAAGTATTTGAATTCCCACAATGACAGAAGTGGCATTGTCAATAACAAATTTCAATTCACCCAGCGTCTCTTTGTCTATCTGTGCACGGGCATCCATGGCAAAATCATAACGTTCGACCGTGACATCCAGACCTCTTTTCTGAGCATCTTCTTCACTTAATCCTACAGAAGCGATCTGAGGAGAGCTGAAGAGGACCCAGCTGAGCTTGTCAGGTTCCACTTTATGCTTATGCGGTGCAAAAATGTTGTGAATGGCGATCCCTGCCTGATAAGAAGCCCAGTGTGCAAATTTCGGTCCGGTGGCACAGTCACCCACGGCATAGATATTCGCTTCTGCTGTCTGCATGGTATCGTCAGTCTGAATACCTTTGCGGTCATAGACGATCTCTGTGTTTTCAAGACCCAGTCCTTCTACATTGGCAGCGCGTCCTGTGGCTATCAGTACATGCGGTGTCTCCCGTGTGACATACTCCTGTCCCCGTTGGTAGGTGACGGTAAAGTTCCCATGCTCTCCCTGGATCGTATTGATCTCGGCATTGACGACGACTTCTATGCCGTCATCTCTCATTTTCTGCTGTAGTTTCAAAGCAAGTGCTTCATCGACATGTCTTAATATGCGCTCACCCCGTTCCAGTATGCGGCAGCGTGTTCCCAAAGCGTTGAACATTTGTACCAGCTCACAGGAGATGGCTCCCGCCCCGATAAAGGTGATCTCTTTTGGGATCTTCTCTTCTTTGAAAACATCTGCATTGGTCCAGGCATGAGAAACACCTTCCCCTTTAAAGGGAGGCACATGGGCAGAAGCACCCGTAGCGATAATGGCATGGTCAAAAGTGATCTTCTCTCCGTCCACGTCCAAGGTATGTGCATCCAGAAAGGTTGCCGTACCGCTTTTCATTTGCAGCGTCGGCATTTTCTCTATTTGCATCATAGCACCGGCCGCACGTTTCTGTACGATCTCTTTTTTATCGTTAAGAACGGCTTCCCAGTGTATCTGCTCAGTTCCCTTCAGGTCAATATGAAATCGTGATGCTTCTTTGAGCATTTTGTACCGTGTGGCTGCATTTTCAAGGACCTTTGAAGGGATACACCCTTCAAAAAGACATTCACCTCCGGGTTCTCCGCGTTTGTCTACGAGCAGTACCTTTTTACCGAACTGTGCTGCTGCCATGGCTGCGGGAGTACCGCCCGGTCCTGCGCCTATTACGACCAGATCATATGTGTTCATGCTTTTCTCCTGATGGTTTATTGTTTGGAAGCGACTAAGTCTGCAAGTTCCAAGAGCCTTCCGGCATATCCGAATTCATTGTCATACCAGGTGAGTATTTTGACAAAACGTTTGCCGATCACCTGTGTGGAAAGTCCGTCAACAATAGTAGAATGTGCATTCCCCAGAATATCTCTTGAGGTAAGCTCTTCATAACTGAGTTGCAAAATATCTTTCAGTTCACCATTCATGGCATTTTCAAAGGCTTGATTGATACTTTCGACAGTGACATCTTTTTCAAGGTTCGCAACGATCTCCGTGATGGCACCGTCAGGTACCGGAACACGCAGTGCCATGGCATCCATCTTGCCTTCCAGACTGGGCAGTACTTTAACTGTAGCGATGGCAGCACCTGTCGTGGTCGGAATAATGTTTTCTGATGCAGCACGTCCTCTTCTGTGTTTTCCCGGAAGTTTTTTGTCAATGGTCACCTGGCTTGAAGTCATGGCATGGGTAGTGGTAATGTGGGCTGACGCTACACCGAAGTTGTCTTCGAGTACTTTCATGACCGGTGCCAGTGAATTGGTCGTACAGCTGGCATTGGAGATCACATCCTGTGTCCGGGCATTGTATTTGTCCTGATTGACACCAAGCACGACGGTAAAGTCCGCATCTTTGCTGGGTGCAGAGATGAGCACTTTTTTTGCCCCTGCCTGAAGGTGTTTGGCGGCATCTTCTCTCTTGGTGAAATGTCCGGTAGATTCAAGAACAATGTCTATACCGTTTTCAGCCCATGGCAGTTTTGCCGGATCCCGCTCCGAGACGATCTCGATCCTCTGATCACCGACTTGAAGATGATCTTCTCCTGCCGTGACTTCTACAGGGAAGTGCCCGTGTACAGAATCGTATTTGAGCATATAGGCCAGGTCATCCGGTGTTCCGCTTCCGCCATTGGCCATACAGATCTCAATATTTTTGGGTTTTTGGGTCACATAATGCCAAAGCACCATTTTCCCGATCCTTCCGAGTCCGTTGATCGCTACTTTTTTCATATTCTGTTTCCTTTCTCTTTCATTGGATTATTGTGCATATTTCTCTTGTGCTTCCGTCACGGTCATGTTCTCAACCGTGATCGCATGGATCATATTGGCCATGCGTATGGCTTCTTTTAACGGGCGTTGGTGAATGTTCCTGCCTGTACCGTTACCACGGCTTTTGCCTTCATGAATTTGGGTATGGAGTTCTTGAAGGAAAGCAGTCTCATCGGTTTTGTCACCGCCTTCACATAAAATACCCGAACGCCCGGCAGCGGTGGTGACCTCTTGTAGCCCTTTCACATCGAAAGCATCATTCACATAAGGTACTTTCAGTTTGACAAAGTCCGCACCAAGTGCCGCACCGACGCCTGCTGCTCCGGCAATGAGATGGCCATCGTGCTGGTCGGCAACAAAATTGCCTTTGGGGTAGATCCAGAGTACAGCGATCAAGCCGTTCATATGGGCTTCATGGACCACACGTGCCGCTTCACGCAGCATGGCATGTTCATGTTCGCTGCCAAGATAGAGGGTATATCCGACACCCAGAATATCCAGACCGCTGTTCTTTTTAAATTGTACAACATCTTCTACTTCCAGCCAGAGTTGAGAATAGGGGTCTTTCTTTTCGTAAGGAATAAGGTTGGTCTTGGCATTGAGTTTGACAAGATAGGGGATGGTATTGTAGTCACGTGCGTAACGGCTTATGAGACCGAACTGTGTGGCAAAAACACCAATGCTGGCTTCTGAAGCGATCTTGAAAAGATGTTCAGGGTCATTGTCTTCAAGTGGAATGTCCTGACCGTAAAAGTCATTGTTTAAATGTTCTACTTTCTGGTCTCCGGCAAAAAGCATGAGACGACCTGAATCGCCTGTTGCCTTTTTAAAATTGTCTAAAAATGTTGCTTCCTGCTCTGCAGGTACGTCTGCGGGTAAATAACGGTTCATTTTTTCTCCTTCTAATGTGTTGCATCTATGAGTGGCGGTTTTCTCTCGTCATGCCACTGCAGAACCATTTCCCAGGCTTCTTCAGCACTCTCAGCAAACTGGAAAAGATCAATATCTTCAGGGTCGACTACACCCTCTTCAACAAACATTTCAATGTTGATCAGTTTTTCCCAGTAGGCTTTTCCAACAAAAATGATCGGCATAGGATCCACTTTTCGTGTTTGTACCAGAGTCATGAGGGTAAAACTCTCATCAAAGGTCCCAAAGCCGCCGGGAAAGACCACTAAGGCTTTTGCCCTTCGCAGAAAATGCAGCTTACGGATGGCAAAGTAGTGGAACTGAAAACAGAGATCCGGTGTAATGTAGGGGTTTGGGTACTGCTCATGCGGCAGGGTGATGTTGAGCCCGATTGACTTGGCTCCCACATCATGGGCACCTCTGTTGGCCGCTTCCATAATGCCGGGGCCGCCTCCTGTCATGAGCGTGACACGGGCATCACTTGGGCTTTTCCCGCTGCTTCCGACAAGTGAACCGAATCTGCGTGCCATATCATAATAGACACTTTTGTCCAAAATACGTCTGGCAACACGCAACTCTTTTTCCAGGGCAGGATCCGGACTCTTTTTGAGTGCCTCTTCAAGCCGTGCCACTTCTCTTTTTGCCTGAGATTCTTCCACGATACGGGTTGATCCGAAGACAACAATCGTATTTTCAATACCGTATTTTCTCATCAGCAGTTCAGGTTTCAGGTAGTCAATACCCAAACGCATACTTCTCACTTCATCCTGACGGAGAAAATCACTGTCTTTATCTGCAGGGATATAATTGGGGTTATTCAGTATGGCATTGAGCTGTTCATTGACTTTTGGATCATCCAGTGGTGATTTTTTGCTTTGCCAGGGAAAAGCTTTCTCATGTTCGGGAGGTGTGATCTTCATTGGGCACTCCTTTTCAGTTTTTTTTCAAGGTCAACGATCTTCGGCAGGGTAGAGAGGACGGAGTCGGGGTTCAGACTGATGGAGTCGATACCCAGTTTCACCAGGTATTCTGCGACTTCCGGGTAGTCCGAAGGAGCCTGTCCGCAAATACCGCTGTGACGTTCATTGCGCTGTGCTCCCTGAACGGCCATCTCTATCATCTTCATGACGCCGGGGTCCCGTTCATCGTAGTCAAAGGCGACGATCTCACTGTCACGGTCAACACCCAGTGTCAACTGCGTCAGGTCGTTGGAACCGATGCTGAAACCGTCAAAGATCTGAGAGAAGGCATCAATGGAGATGACATTGTTCGGTATCTCACACATCACGTAAATTTTCAGGCCGTTCTCTCCCTGTTTCAAGCCGTATTTGGCCATTGTCTCGATGACTTTCTCTCCCTCATCGACACGTCGGCAGAAGGGGATCATCAGAATGACATTGTCAAAGCCCATCTCGTCACGTACCCGTTTCATGGCGGCACACTCAAGTGCAAAGCCCTCTTCATAAGCAGGGTGGGCATAACGTGCCGCACCCCTGAAGCCGATCATCGGGTTGTCTTCGCTCGGTTCAAAGAATTTACCGCCCAGAAGCGAGGCATACTCATTGGACTTGAAATCACTCATACGCACGACGCATGGTTTTGGGTAGACCGTCGCTGCAATGGTCGCCACCCCTTCGGAGAGACGTTTGACAAAAAAGCTTTCGAAGTCCTCATAGCCGTCTGTCAGTGTTTTAAGTGCAGTACGTGTGGCATTGTCGGTCTTTTCGGGATGTTTAAGTGCCATCGGGTGTGCCTTGATGTCATTGTTGATAATGAACTCCATACGCGCCAGACCAATGCCGTCCACTGGCAGGGAAGCCAGAGAGAAGGCGATGTCCGGGTCACCCAGGTTCATCATGATCTCTGTTTCGGTTTTAGGCAAAGCAGAGAGGTCGGTCTCCTGAATTTCAAAAGGCAGGTCTCCCTGGTAGACATAGCCTGTTTCACCCTCCGCACAACTCACCGTCACGACATCACCGTCGTTCAGCACTTCGGTAGCATTGACCGAACCGACCACGGCAGGCAGACCGAGTTCACGGCTGACGATAGCGGCATGGCAGGTACGACCGCCTTTGTTGGTCACAATGGCAGAAGCGATCTTCATAATAGGTTCCCAATCCGGTGTGGTGATGTCTGCAACAAGGACTTCACCTGCTTTGAACTGGTCCATCTCTTTGGCATCGTTGATGATGTGTACTTTTCCCGTACCGATCTTTGTACCGACAGCACGGCCGGTAGTTAGAATGTCGGAGTGTTCCTTGAGGTGGTAGAGTTTCAGCACAGAACCCTTTTGCTGGGACTCTACAGTTTCAGGACGTGCCTGTACCATGTAGAGGTGCCCGTCACTGCCGTCTTTGGCCCACTCCATATCCATCGGTTTATGGAAACCGGCTTTTTGGGAGTAGTGGTTCTCTACCTTAATGGCATAGTCTGCGAGGACCATCACTTCATCATCAGAGAGACTGAAATGATTTCGTTCCTCTTCGCTGGTGTCTACATTTTTAGTGTACTCCACTGCCATATTGCTGACATTGGCCTCTTTGGTGAAGATCATCTTGAGTGCTTTGCTTCCCAGGCGGCGTTTGAGGACAGCCCTGTGACCTTTGTTAAAGGTTGGCTTATGCACATAGAAACTGTCTGGGTCAATGCTTCCGAGTACGACGTTCTCACCCAGACCAAAGGCTGCGTTGATGAAGACGACATCTCTGAAACCTGTCTCCGTGTCAAGGCTGAACATCACACCGCTTGCCCCAATGTCGCTGCGCACCATTTTCATGATCACCGCAGAGAGGTAGACTTTGTAGTAGTCAAAGCCGTTGTCATATTTGTAGTGCAGGGAACGGTCGGTAAAGTTGGAAGCCAGACAGCGCATATAGGCATCGAGCAGATCCGCTTCATTCTGTATGTGGAGGTAGGTTTCATTCTGTCCTGCAAAAGAGGCTTCGGGAGAATCCTCTGCCGTTGCAGAGGAACGAACAGCAACGGAGAGGTTCTCGCCATACTCCTCTTTGAGTTTGGCATAGTTGTCTAAAATATCTTTTTTAAGATCCTCCGGCAGTTTACAGCTGTAGATGATCTCCCGGCAGGCGGCACCGCGTTTCTGAAGGTCTTTAACATCGGTCACATCCATGTCATCCAGTTGGGCATGCAGCTTGTCCCAGGCATGGTTATAGTCCAGTATGGTCTTGTAGGCAGTTGCTGTCACTGCAAAGCCGTTAGGCACCCGAACCCCTTCAGAGATGAGATTTTGATACATCTCTCCGAGTGAAGCATTTTTCCCGCCGACTTCCGTGACATCCTCTATCCCTATTTCATTGAACCATTTAATATTTGACATTTTCAACCCCTTCAAGATTTTTTGGTTTTGGTTTTCTATTTCTTTATTGTAGTCCTAAAGGATTAACTGATAATGAATATTCCATATATTGAGAAATATAGAGGGTGAGATACACTTTTAAGAATAATATAACATTATAAGACTAAAATTAGTTAAGAGACATCTTTAAGATGTGAAAGGGTTTATATGACTGATTCCTTGGTTTTAGCTTCTATTATGATCGCCGCACTGGTGATCCTGCTTCCCCTTCTTTTTCATTTAACCAAATATCTTGGTGCAAGCAGCGATAATGTACGAAAAAATGAAACGGTTGAGGGTGGAATACGTTTGGTTCACAAAGATGCATTTGAAAGTTTCAATGTGAAATTCTTTCTTATCGGTATCATTTTTCTTATTTTTGATGTGGAGATCTTGTTTATGTTCCCCTGGGCTATGAACCTGCGTGAACTGGGACTCTTCGCCCTCATTGAAATGTTTGTCTTTATCGCACTGCTTTTAGCCGGGCTCATCTATGTATATAAATCAGGAATTCTCAAATGGACGTAAGTAATACCCATCTGCTCGATGAAGCAGTTGTCACGACGAAAGTCGATGCGGTCATAGACTGGGGAAGAGAAGCCTCTCTCTGGCCTTTTGTCTTTGGTACGGCCTGTTGTGCCATAGAATTCATGGCAACTGCCGCAAGCCGTTATGATATTTCGAGATTCGGTGCTGAAGTACTGCGTTTCTCTCCCAGACATGCAGACTTGCTTGTGGTGGCGGGAACAGTCTCCTACAAACAGGCACCCATACTCAAGCAGATATGGGACCAGATGCCTGAACCGAAGTGGTGCATAGCTGTGGGTGCCTGTGCTTCAACCGGTGGATTTTACGATAACTATACAACCCTGCAGGGTATAGACGAAATTGTACCTGTTGATATTTATGTGGCAGGCTGTCCGCCACGTCCTGAAGCCATACTCGATGCTGTCATGGACATACAGCGGCAACTCAAGCGTGAAGCAAAATTTGAAGTACGCAATACAGATTTCAAAGGAAAACTCGATGACATCTGATACGATGATAAAGGTCACAGGCGATCTGCTTCTTGACACGCTGAAAAGTGCGAAAGAGGAGGGCTATACTCTACTGCTTGACATCACTGCCATAGACAACCTCTATAAGTCGCATCCGCCTATGACACGATTTGAACTCATTTATATTCTCAGACATGAGAATTTTAAAGATGTCCGAAGCTATAAAGTGCCGGTGGGTGACCCTGAAATTGGAGTAGAGACCATTACAAGCCTTTTTGCTTCTGCCGACTGGGCAGAACGTGAAGTCTATGACCAGTACGGTATTCACTTTCAAAACCATAAAATGCTCAAAAGGGTACTGAACCATAATGAATTTGTGGGGCATCCCCTGCGTAAAGATTATGAAATCACCAAAGGGCAGTACTGTACCGTTTCTCAGGATATGATGGATGAGATGAAACCACTCCTGAAAGAGAAAGAGCTGGATCTTCAAAAAGACAATCTCATGGTTGTAAACCTGGGACCTTCCCATCCTGCAAGTCACGGAACCATCAGAACACTTGTCGCACTCGACGGAGAGAAGATCGTCGCAGCGGCTTCGGAGATCGGCTATCTGCATCGTGGTTTTGAGAAGAGCTGTGAGAACCATAACTACAATCAGATCATCCCCTACACGGACAGACTGAACTACTGTTCGGCACTCATGAACAACATCGCATTCGCCAAAACAGCAGAAGATATGCTGGGAGTGACCCTGCCTGACAGAGGTATTTTCATACGTATCATCGTGGCAGAACTCTCACGGGTCATCGACCACCTTGTCTGTCTTGCGGCCGGTCTGCTCGACATGGGTGGACAGACCAACTACTGGTACCTCTTTAACCCGAGAAACAATGCCTATGATTTCCTTTCCAAACTTACGGGTGCGAGACTGACAAACTCTTACATGCGCATAGGCGGTATGGCACATGATCTGTATGAGGGTTGGGAAACTGACCTTGACGATGTCTTGAAGAAGATCGATTTCGGGATCACCGAGTCTTTAAAGATGATCACCCATAACCGCATTTACAATGACCGTATTCAGGATGTCTCTCCCGTCTCTGCCAAAGAGGCGATAGACTATGGTTTTACAGGTCCGAACCTTCGTGCCAGCGGTGTAGCGTATGACTTACGTTTTTCTGACCCCTATTATTACTATGATACCTTTGACTTCAACATGGTGGTCGGTTCTGTCGGTGACACGTATGACAGAATGATGGTACGTTTTGAAGAGATGAATGAGAGTATGAAGATCATCAGACAGGCAATGAAACGCATACCTGACGGAGCGATCAATGTGCCGGACAAACGCATTATCCTTCCTCATAAAGGCTGTGTCTACGGTGGTATTGAAGGGATGATGAATCAGTTCAAACTGGTCATAGACGGTGTCAAGGTTCCCGAAGGGGAACATTACGGTGCTTTTGAAGCGGCCAACGGTGAACTAGGTTTTTATATTGTCTCTGACGGAAGCGGAACACCTTACAAAGTAAAAGTAAGAGCACCGAGCTTTTACCACTTGGCCGCCTATCCCAAGATCATAGAAAATTATCAGGTGGCTGATGCCATTATGACTTTGGGTTCCATGAATATTATTGCAGGGGAGATGGATCGATGAATTTTAACTTTACAGAAGAGAACCTGGCAAAAATAGAAGCCTTGAAAATGCGTTATCCTGATCCGGCAGCACTCTCTTTACCCTGTTTGTGGATGGTGCAGTATCAGGAGGGGTACATCTCTCTGGATGCCATAGATGAAATCAGCAGACGTATCGGTACGCCTGCCATGGAGATCTACAGAGTGGCAACCTTTTATACGATGTTTCATCTCGAACCACAGAAGAAAATGAATGTACAGGTGTGTAAAACACTCTCCTGTAAACTCTGCGGTTCTGATGAGATACTGGAACACCTTGAGGGTAAAGATGTCAACATTGTACATGTGGAGTGCCTCGGTTCCTGCGGTACGGCACCGGTCATGCAGATTGACGATGTGAATTATGAAGAGCTTACGCCTGAAAAGGTCGACAGCATACTGAAGGAGCTCACATGAGAGAGTGCCAGATAGTATCCCGTAAATTTGAGCTTGAAAATTCCCACACACTGGAAGTCGTCAAAGCCCATGGAGGTTACGAAACGCTTGAGAAACTCAAAAGTCATTCACCTGAAGAGATCATTCAAATGGTGACGGATGCAAATCTGAGAGGAAAAGGGGGAGGGGGAGCACCTGCAGGCGACAAATGGAAACTGATGCCTCAGAACTCTGACAAACCCTCTTTTTTAGCAGTGAACTGTGACGAGTCTGAACCGGGTACCTTTAAAGACAGACAGATCATCACCAAAGACCCCCATCTTTTAATAGAGGGTATTTTGATCACCTGTTATGCCATTAAAGCCAAACATGCCTACATTTACATCCGTGGAGAGTATTATGCCTACCAGAAGATACTTCAGTCGGCGATCGATGAAGCGTATGAAGCAGGGCTTTTGGCAGAGTGTGATATTACCATCCATCGTGGTGCAGGTGCCTACATCTGTGGTGAGAAGTCGGCGTTACTGGAGTCTATGGAAGGTAAGAGAGGTCACCCGAGACTCAAGCCTAAACAGAAAGAGCCGGAGTGGTATTTCGGAAATCCGACCCTGGTGAACAATGTTGAAACCATTGCAACGGTACCTTTCATTGTGGAACACGGGGCCGATGCCTACAAAGCCTACGGTACAGAAAAAAGTCCGGGAACACTCCTGTTTGCCCTAAGCGGGCATGTGGAAAAACCGGGTGTTTATGAGGCAGAGTTCGGTACACCGATGATGGAATACATTAACCACTATGGCGGGGGAATAAAAAAGGGTAAAAAGCTTAAAGCCCTCATTCCCGGCGGTGTCTCCTGTGGTGTCCTGAATGCTCAAGAGGTAGAGAACCTGACACTCGATTATGAAGCACTGCGTGCGGTAGGCTCTTCTCTGGGTACAGGGGGGATGATCGTAATGGATGAAGACACCTGTATGGTCACAGCCCTGAAGAATATTTTAGAGTTTTACCATGAAGAGTCCTGTGGGCAGTGTACCCCTTGTCGTGAAGGTACAGGCTGGGTAGACAAACTGGTAGGACGCATACTGGACAAACGCGGTACGAAAGAGGACATTGACAAACTTTTGGAAGTGGCAGATACGATGAATGGAAAAACCATTTGTGTCTTCGCCCCTGCAGTTTCAACCGTCATCGTCTCTTTTATTAAACGTTTCAGAGATGAATTTGAGGGGGCATTATGAGTGATATGGTAGATGTCATTATTGACAAACGTGAGTATCAGGCAGAGAAAGGTTCTCTGCTTATTGACCTTCTCATCAAAGAGAAGATCAAAGTACCTTACTTTTGTTACCATGAAGCCCTGGGTGCAGATGGTAACTGTCGTATGTGTATGGTAGAGATAGAAGGACAGAAGAGACCTCAAATTGCTTGTGATACTTTTATTAAAGAGGGTATGGAAGTACGCTCAAAGGGTGACAACATTGAAAAGGTACGTAACAATATTCTGGAGCTTGAACTCATTAACCACCCAGTGGACTGCCCGACCTGTGATCAGGCAGGAGAGTGTTCGCTTCAGGACTTTTATATGGATTATGGACTGCATGACAGTACCATTGCCATACATGAAAAAGTAAAACATCAGAAAAAAATAGACCTCG
>JALSUP010000158.1:1331-6276 GCA_027071315.1 Sulfurovum sp. | reverse complement strand
AACTCCGGAGAAGCAGAGGTCAAAGCATTGCAGGGGGTGACCCTTGATGTGTATGAAGGTGAACTGCTCATGCTTGTAGGACCATCGGGGTGCGGAAAGACGACATTTGTATCGGTTATTACTGCTTTACTTGGGTTCGACAGCGGAACTTGCATGACATTAGATCATGACCTTGCTACCATGAGTGATGAAGCAAAAACTGCCTTTAGAGGTAAAGAGATCGGGTTTGTATTTCAAGCGTTCAATCTTATCCCTGCGTTGAATGCGACTGAAAATACAGCCTTGCCTCTTACGATCTCCAAAACAAACAAAGCAGAAGCACTTTCCCGTGCAAATATGATGATAAAAGCCGTAGGCTTGGAACAAAAAGAACATTTTTTACCGGGAAAATTGAGCGGTGGACAGCAACAAAGGGTCGCCATTGCCAGAGCACTGGTACATCAGCCTAAATTGGTGATCTGTGACGAACCCACAAGCAGTTTGGATCACAAGTCCGGACAGGTGGTTATGAAACTGCTGAAAGAACTGACACGTGCTCATGGGACAACCATGATCGTTGTAACACATGATGAACGGGTGTACCAATATGCAGACAGAATAGCCTATATGGAAGATGGTAAAATTACTAAGGTGGAAGAAAACAAATGAAAAGATTTTATATGTTGATCGCTATTTCGATCATTGGGCTGGGTATCGGCATTGCTGCTGTTTTTTACGGAGATATGCTAAAGCCGTCAGGTACTGTTGCCATCCCTTCTGTGAAACTCCCGTTCAAATCTTTCATAGCAGGAACAGGGATTATAGAAGCGCAAAGTAAAAATATTTCCATTGGCTCCCCTGTTTCCGGTGTTATCAAAAAAGTATATGTACGCAGTGGAGACAAGATAGAGAAAGGCTCACTTCTCTTTGAACTGGATGACACTCTGCTTAAGTCCAAGCAAGTGGTGGTAAACGCTGAAATTGAAGCTGCCAAAGCCAAACTTACAAGTGCAAAACATCACTTTAAACTAATAGAAAATTTTAAAAAATCTTCTCCACTCATGGTTACGAAACAGAAATATATGGAGGCAGAGGATCGCTTTCATGAAGCCAAAAAAGAATTTGATGCCGCAAAAGCCAGGCTCGCTGCACTACAGGAACAATTAAAACTGTACAGGATACATAGCCCTATTGACGGTATCGTATTAAAATCAGAGATAAGCAGCGGAGACTTTTTTGATAGCAGTTCGAATACGCTTATCATAGGTAAAAACCGTCTAAATGTGCGTGTCAGCATCAATGAGTATGATATTTCAAAATTCAAACCGGGCACAAAAGCCGTGGCAGTGATGCGTGGCAGCAGCAAAGAGAAGACAGACTTGACCTATCTTTACACGATCCCCTATGTTGTCCCTAAAACAAACTTGACAGGACGCAGTACGGAACGCACCGATACACGTGTGCTGCAAGTGATGTATGCAGTCCAGAGAACAAACACTTTCCCCCTTTATGTGGGAGAACAGCTGGATGTCTTTATCCAGACTCCTGAGCAAGAAAAATAAATGTTTGAAGTGGCAGTCAAAATGCTGATGCATGACAGAACCAAGTTTCTGGGTCTTTTTACGGGCATTGGGTTTACTGCATTTCTGGTGACCTTTGCAATGTCCTATTTTGCGGGGTTTATGACAAGAGGTTTTGCATTAGTGAGTGAAAACCCCTCTGCCACTGTCTGGGTGATGGATCCTGCGGTCAACTCGACGGAAGCGACGATCAATATGAGTGATGCCTCTTTGGGACTGGTTCGCAGTGTCAAAGGGGTAAGTTATGCCGTGCCTCTCTATCTGGGCGATGTCACTGCCAGATTTCCCAATGGACATTTCCAGTCTTTCCAGATGATCGGTGTGGATGATGCCACATTGAGCGGAACACCGAAGCCCGGAAATACTCTGAGTGCCGCACTTCTGCATATGCCCGACAGTGTCATCGTGGACAGTGGCGGAAGCAGTGGTAAACTCCAAACGCCGATACACACAAAAGATATGTGGCCGTATGACGGGGTGCATCTGGATGTACCCACACGAAAACTTAGATACGGGGATACACTGATCATCAATGACAAAAGAGTCGTTGTCAGAGCTGTTTCTTCAACTATTGCAAGGTTTCCGCCAAGACCGCTGATGTATACGACACAATCAAACTTTAAACGACTTGCCCCCGGAGAAAACAGGTATATCACTTTCATCATGGTAAAAGGCGAAAAAAATATTTCAGCCACTGCTTTAGCCCAGAATATCAGCAGTCAGACAGGGCTCAAGGCTATTACAAGTGATGCATTTAAGAAAGAGACCGTCAAATGGTTCCTGATCAACTCCGAAGATGTAGGAGACATGCTCAACATGGTCATCCTTGCTATGCTGGTCGGATTTGGTGTCACCGGTGTTATGCTCTATATGTTCACCTATGAAAATCTCAGGCAATATGCTGTTCTCAAAGCAATGGGGGCCTCCAATAAGCAATTGGTTACGATGGTCTTCACCCAGGCGTTCATCGGGGTGATCGTCGGAAGCGGCATAGGCATAGGCGTATCTGCTCTGCTGGGAGAGAGCGTTGCCAGCGGGGATTTCCCGTTCCGTATGATGTGGTTTGCTCCTCTCCTGGGATTTTTAGGTGTATTGATCGTGAGTATCACTGCAGCTCTGATCAGTGTAAGACCTGTCTTGAGCATGGAGCCGGGTATTGTATTTTCCCAAAGATAACAAAAGGACCATCATGAAAAGAATACAAAAGATCTTAGTGGTATTTGCAGGCTTGAATATTGTTCTGCACGCAGACAATACCCTTATTGCTTTCTACAAAGAGGCACTAAAAACACTTTCTTACCAGGATACGTATGCTCTGCAGCAAAAGTCCAGAGCATTGAATATAGAAGCCAAAGAGAAACAGCGCTATCTCAATCTTGATGCCGGCATTATGTACGGTGCATTGAGGATAAAGAGTCAAAAAAAAGCATTGGGGATAGAAAGAAAAGCACAATACATTACATGGAACACTCAATATTAAACAACTAAAAAATTATTTTCCTCACTCAAAACCCTGAAAAACACCAATGTTACGTTAACAAATATGAGAACTGCCTACCTCGAACACTATATCGATCTCAACACTTATCTGCAAAGAATAAAAGAGAGTCTCTCCACCCATGAGGCACAGATCAGTGCCAAATACAAGATGATATAGAATGCTGCTATTTTAAATACGCTTTCAAAAAGGGTAATCTACAAATAATATAATTTCAATACCTTATAATCTAACATATATTATAACGTTTATCGCTGTATCGGCGTTTATAGACCTACTGCTTGTAGCCTCCTGCAGGAAACATTATAAAATGTGCTATATGGAAGGTTTTATAAGGAAAAGTAGATTGAAGTGATTAACATAATTTCTTATTCTATCAAAAATATAAACAAATTGACTACTTTGCCAACTGCTCCAATTGTTTCACCTCTTTTTGGATTTGATCGAATTAAAAGAAATTGTAAAATCTTCTATCACTTCATCTGTCATATTAGAGTTCGTTGAGTAATAAACGTGCAGGTTTTGGTTTTATTTTACCTTCATTCACTTGTTTTATTTCAGACTCTAATGTCTTCATATCTTGTTTTACTTCTAAGAAATCCATTTCATTCAATATAAGAGAGGTTAAATAGTCTACTGTTGATACTTTATTGACAACAGTTTGTTCATACAAAAAACTCTCTACAGTCTGATTATCAATTTTTATAGTAGTCATAATATGCCTTTAAAATATAATATCTTTAGTATATCAAAATATTTTCAATAATCAAATTTTGATGATTCTACTGATTCTAAACCTTTTACCCTATGTTTTATCGATTGGCATTATAGTCTGCATCAATTATTTGACAAATTACCCCAAAAAGTATATACTACATGATATATATCATCTAAAGGAGTCTGCCATGACACAATTGGCAAAAGTTTTTTTAAATGGACGCAGTCAAGCTATTAGGATCCCTAAAGATTTTAGGGTGGACAGTACTGAAGTTTATATTGAAAAAGTGGGTGACACATTAATTATTACACCTAAGAAGAAAAACCATTGGGACGCACTTTCTGAAACCTTGGCACAGGTAGACACCTCTGACTTTATGCAAGAGCGTGTGCAGCCACCCCTGGACAAAAGAGAGGATCTGTTTTAATGCTTTATATGTTAGATACCAATATGTGCAGTTATATTATTAGAAATAATCCGCGAGGCATTTATGAAAAGCTTAAAGAAATAGAAATCGAACATGCTGTCGCGCTCTCCAGCATTGTTGTTTCGGAACTATTTTATGGTGCACGTAAAAAGGACAGTCCTAAACTGCGAAAAGTTGTTTCAGCGTTTGTTGAGCACTTTTTGATTTATGATTATGACAAGATCTCTGCAACTCACTATGCAGATGTACGTACAAAACTTGAAAAAAAAGGGAAGATCATAGGTGCACATGATTTGCTCATTGCCGCACATGCCTTAAGTAAAGACGCAGTTTTGGTGACCAACAATACCAAAGAGTTTGAGCGTGTTGAGGGCTTAGACTTAGAAAACTGGGTAAATAGTTGTCTGGATGAATGAGTGTTTACTCGCTTAACAACGGGAGCTCTGACACGCGTAAAATACAAGAAAAAACGCTCTCGAGCGATATACTTCCAAACAAACTTCGCCTGAATCTCAAAAATTTATAATATAATTACTTTTATTACTTTCTGGAGACTATTCTATGCATATTTTACTACTCAACATCAATCCTGTGGTTTCTCGCCTTATTTCCCTGTGTGTACGTAAAGATGATATTGTTTTAGAAGAGGTCAGCAATATTTCAGATGCAACACGAAACAGCTATGATCTTACTTTCATAGATGATGCTTCTTATGTGGAAGAGGTACAGAACCTGCTGCCCAA
>JALSUP010000158.1:0-1231 GCA_027071315.1 Sulfurovum sp. | reverse complement strand
GAACTCGACAAGATCAAAGCCCTTCTTGAGGAAAGTGAAGAAGAACCGGTCATTGACATGGATGAAGAGATAGACCTTGAGACACGTAAAATAAAAGTGATCACCGAGCAGTTGGCGTCGGATGGTCTGGATATTGTGAAAGAAGATGAGATTGTTGAAATTTTGAGTAACCTGGAATCAAAAGAAAAAGCGAAAAAAGAGAAGTCTAAAAAAGTAAAGAAGAAAAAAGCCAAAAAAGAAGCAAACTACAGTTTTGAAGAGGCTTTGATCGCCGCGATAGAAGGGATGAAACCCAGAAAGATCAAAAAACTTCTTAAAGATGCAGAGATAACGATAAAGATCAATTTTAAGGATGGAACGCATGAGTAGAAGAGACAAAGGCGCCATACTCGTACTTTCAGGACCAAGTGGTGCAGGGAAAAGTACCATCATTTCCGCGGCTTCCGGGCAGATAGGAATGTATTACTTCTCCATCTCTACCACAACGCGTGAACCAAGGGTAGGAGAAGTGGATGGCAAAGACTATTTTTTCGTGAGTAAAGAGAGTTTTGAAGAGGACATTAAGGCAGGGAATTTCCTGGAATATGCAGAAGTGCATGGTAACTACTACGGAACCTCTTTAACACCTGTGAACAGCGCATTGGAAGAGGGTAAACTTGTGATCTTTGACATTGATGTGCAGGGGCACAGACTGGTGCGTGCGAAGATGAATGACATTACGACTTCAGCGTTCATTACCCCGCCTACTCTGAGAGAACTTGAAAGCAGACTCCGTACCCGATGTACGGATACGGAAGAGGTCATTCTCAACCGACTTAAAAATGCCAAAGAGGAGATAGAAGCCCTGAATGAGTATGATTTTACCATTATTAATGACAGCCTGGAAGAAGCTGCTGAAGAGTTTGTGATCGTTGCGAAAGCAGCGAGACTCAAGTACAGTCAGGAGACGGAAGAGAAATTTATAGCACAGTGGCTGGCATAATCATCGCCTCACATCAAAAATTGTGTTTTATTCGGGATAAGTTAAACATTTTTAAGTATAATTATTCAAATTTTAAAATAAGACTCACATAGAGTTAAAAGGATTGACTATGGGTATGCCATCTATGCCAGAACTATTGATCGTACTTGCGATCGTTGTACTACTTTTCGGAGCGAAAAAAATTCCTGATCTTGCAAAAGGTATGGGTAAAGGGATCAAAGACTTTAAGAAAGCCATCAAAGAAGATGA
>JALSUP010000157.1:20661-21864 GCA_027071315.1 Sulfurovum sp. | reverse complement strand
ACATCAGTCACCATAGGTACAGAGACAGCTGCGGCAGCTTTCTGGAAGCCGTCTACCAGTTTTTTGGCTTTCATACCAAAGGCCACATACATAGAAGGGTTGGACTTCAGTTTTTTCAAAGAAGTGAGTCCTGCCGCCATAGCCACAGGGTTACCCGAAAGTGTTCCCGCCTGATAGACCGGACCTTCCGGAGAAAGATGCGCCATAATGGAAGCAGAAGCACCAAAGGCACCGACCGGCATACCTGCACCGATCACTTTACCGAGTGTCACCATGTCCGGTTTTACCCTGGAGATACCCTGTGCACCGGTAAGTGAAGCTCTGAATCCTGACATCACTTCATCAAAAATGAGTAAGGCACCATGGGTATCACACAGAGTTCTCAAGGCTTCCAAAAAGGCTTCATCGGCAGGAACCAGTCCCATATTACCGGCAATTGGCTCGATGATCACACAGGCGATATCTCCTTTGGCATCATTAAAACATTTTTCAACAGAAGCTATGTCGTTATAGGTCGCAAGCAGTGTATGCTTGGTAAGGTCAGCAGGGACTCCCGGGCTTGAAGGGGTACCGAAAGTCGCAAGACCTGAACCTGCCTGAACCAAAAGAGAGTCAGAGTGACCATGGTAACAGCCTGTAAATTTCAGAATGTTGTCTCTGCCTGTGACACCACGTGCCAGACGGATCGCGGACATAACGGCTTCTGTACCAGAACTTACAAAACGCACCTTGTCAATACTCTCGAACATAGAGACGATCTCTTCTGCCAATTCTGTTTCAACGGTGGTCGGTGCACCAAAACTTAAGCCTCTTTTGACCGCTTCGATGACCGAAGTTTCAATGTCGCTGTCACAATGTCCAAAAATAAGCGGTCCCCAGGACTGTACATAGTCTATGTACCGGTTACCATCAATGTCAAAAAGATAGGCACCCTCACCTTTTGCAATGAAAGGCGGTGTCCCCTCTACCCCTGAAAATGCTCGAACCGGAGAGTCTACACCACCGGGTATTACTTTATATGCTGCCTCAAATGCTTCTATACTTTTGTCATATGCCATTTTATTAATCCTCATTATGTATAATTGCGGGATTATACAACAACAGCACTTAGGAGTGTACCATCAGAAAAAGAACGCTCATAGCCATCTTACTCTCACTGCTGTTACACCTGCTGGTCTTTTTCCTGTTTTTTGTGAAGTTCCC
>JALSUP010000157.1:0-20561 GCA_027071315.1 Sulfurovum sp. | reverse complement strand
GTATAATTGCGGGATTATACAACAACAGCACTTAGGAGTGTACCATCAGAAAAAGAACGCTCATAGCCATCTTACTCTCACTGCTGTTACACCTGCTGGTCTTTTTCCTGTTTTTTGTGAAGTTCCCCGAAATCAAAGTCCCCCCGCCCTCAGGCAAGTCACAAAAGATTTCACTGAATCTTTCAAACTTTGTACCACCACCGGCACCCAAGCCTGTTGTCACGCCACCACAGCCTAAATCTGTGCAGAAGCCTGTAGAAAAACCTGTACTCAAACCTGTCACAGAAAAGCCTGTTGTTAAAAAGCCTATTGTCAAAAAACCCATTCTAGAAAAGCCTGTCGAAGAGACGTTAAAACCAATTACCGTTGTGAAAAGAAAACTTATTCACGATAAAGCACGTACCTTTGTTGAAAAAGTCGAAAAAGAAGATAACAATGTCACGAAGAAAGTAGAAGAGAAAAAGAAAATAGCCAAAGTCAAAGAACCCATTAAAAAACCTGTCAAAAAGGCAGAGAAGAGAAAAACAGAAAAGAAGCACGTAACAAAAAAACGTGTTGTACCGCGTAAGGCTCAAAAGCCAAAAAGAAGACGTTCCAGCAATCCGCTTGCCAATGCCCTCATGGGTTCCGGTACTTCTATGAATCCGACACGAAGTACCCCTGCTTCATCCGGTTCCTACTCCAAGAAAATGATCAATCAGCTTTACGGGAGAGAGTTTGATACTTTTTCTCCGACACAAAAGAAGTTCATCAAAAAGAACCTGGGTCTCATACATAGAATTACCCAGCGTACCCTGACAAGAAACGGCTACCCGGAAGTGGCCGTAAGGACCAGACAGCAGGGAACCAATGTGGTCTCCTTTTACCTACATCCCAATGGTGACATTTCCGACCTTAGACTTAAGAAAAAGATCGGCTATGAAGCACTTGACAAGAACACACTTGAAGTGATTCGCATTGCCTACAAAGACTACCCGCTGCCCAATAAAAAGACGAAGATCGTTTTTTATGTACAGTACAGTATCTATTAATTTGAGTCGCAAAGACATTAAACTTGGGTTTACCCTGAAAAACTATACTATAGACGGACAAAAAGCAACCTCTTAGTGAGATTTCAATAAAATTATAAACTTATTCCGGGAGTACCATCATCTATGATCAAAAAAAGTAAAAAAGTAATTGTTGCAGGACTTATATCTACTGTAACGGCAGCCTATCTCTTCGGCTCTTTCGCCCAGGCCAAAGATGCAAACACAACAAAAGTGCATACTGAGTCTTCTCCAAAAGAGAAACTTGAAGCCTATATCAAGTTCACACAGATCCTTAATGTCATTGAAAAAGAGTATGTGGACGATGTCAATACCACAGACCTCGTCGATAAAGCACTCAAAGGTCTGATGACCAACCTTGATGCACACTCTACTTTTATGGATAAAAAATCATACAAAGACCTCTCGGTACAAACCAAGGGTGAATTTGGCGGATTGGGAATTTCAGTAGGCATGAAAGACGGTGTTTTGACTGTCATTGCACCCCTTGACGGTACACCTGCCTTCAGAGCAGGTATAAAAGCCGGAGATATTATTCTCAAGATCGACGACAAAGCGACATTGGGAATGACGATCGACGACTCTGTCAAGATCATGCGCGGAAAACCGAAAACAGACATTGTACTTACCATTATACGTAAGAATGAACCAAAACCGCTTGAGATCAAGATCACCAGAGATATTATCAAAATTCAGTCTGTCTATGCAAAAAAGATTGAAAACTATGATGGTTCTCTCTATCTGCATGTCACCTCTTTTGACCAAAAAGTCGTGGAAGGTGTGAAAGAAGCGCTCAAGGAACATAACAATACCAAAGGTATCATACTTGACCTCAGAAACAACCCGGGCGGACTTTTAGACCAGGCTATCGGACTTGTGGATATGTTCGTCGACAAAGGGGTCATCGTCAGCCAAAAAGGTAAAAGTAAACTTGAAAATACTGAGTACAAAGCAACGAAAGCCGATACGGATCTTAAAACACCTATTGTCGTGCTCGTCAACGGTGGTTCGGCTTCCGCTTCGGAAATTGTCTCCGGTGCCCTGCAGGACTTCAACCGTTCCATTGTCGTAGGTGAGAAGACATTCGGTAAGGGGTCGGTACAGATCGTCATGCCTATCGGTAAAGAGGAAGCACTGAAACTCACCGTTGCCAGATACTATCTGCCAAGCGGCAGGACCATACAGGCAGAAGGTGTCACACCTGACATTACGGTACATTTTGCAAAAGTGGAATACCTTGATGATCCGATCATGCTCAAAGAGAAAGATCTTAAAAAACACTTGCAGAGTGAACTCGACAAGATCGATGCCAATAAAACAAAACCGGTCAAATTAGAGATGTCCGACACGAACAGTACGGAAGACAATGCAACGGTCAATAAAACATTGATCACCGAAGAGGTACTGGGAAAAGACAATCAACTCAAAAGTGCCGTCGATATTTTAAAAGCACTGATCATCACGAACAAAGGAAAAAAATAATGGCAGAAAATGCACTCGTCAAAAAAGAATTGGTTTATGAAGGAAAAGCAAAAAAGATCTGGACAACCGAAGATGCAGATCTTTATATATCAGAATTCAAAGATGACTTAACCGCATTCAACGGAGAAAAGAAATCAAGTGAAGAGGGAAAAGGTGCCTTGAACAATGAGATCTCTACAGAACTCTTCAGGTACTTGAATGAAAAAGGTATACCTACACACTTTGTCGATATGCTCGATGCCAACCATATGCTGCATAAAAAAGCAGAAGTGATCTACATTGAAGTGATCGTACGAAATATTGCGACAGGTTCTCTCAGTAAAAATCTCGGTATTGCAGACAAAACTGTCTTGCCTTTTACCCTCGTAGAGTTTGACTATAAAAATGATGAACTCGGTGACCCGAAACTGAACGATCAGCACTGTCTCATTCTCGATCTGGTGAACAACACTGATGAGCTTGACTACATCAGATACATGGCAAGAAGGATCAACACGATCCTTTCAGAGTTCTATGCAGACCTTGACATTAAAGTGGTTGACTTCAAACTTGAATTCGGGAGAGACAGTAACGGGAATATTATTCTTATTGATGAACTCTCACCGGACAACTTCAGACTCTGGGATGCCAATACCGATGAGAAACTGGATAAAGACAGATTTAGACAGGGACTCGGTGGGCTTACTGAAGCGTACAGAATGGTACTTGACAGAATTAAAAACAGATAAAAAGGAAGAACATGACAGCAGTAGTAAACGTATTTTTAAAAGAGGGTGTTTTGGACCCACAGGGAAAAGCATCACACCACGCTTTGGATTCACTCGGATTTGAAGGGGTTTCAGATGTACGTATCGGAAAACAGATCATCATCAAACTTGACACGGAAAACAAAGCAGAAGCGGAAGCGGAAGTGAAAGAGATGTGTGAAACATTGCTTGCCAACACCGTCATTGAAGATTATACAATAGAGATCAACTAGTATGAAAGTAGCAGTCTTAAGATTTCCCGGAACAAACTGCGAGTTTGATACACAGTATGCCTTTGAAAAACTGGGCCATACAACAGAGCTTGTCTGGCATGAAAAAGAGTCACTTCCTGCCAACATTGACCTTGTGGTCGTACCTGGCGGTTTCTCTTATGGAGATTACCTTCGTTCAGGTTCTATTGCACGATTTTCTCCTGTGATGAAAGCCGTACAGACCTATGCCAATGAGGGTGGAAAAGTACTCGGTATCTGTAACGGTTTCCAAATTCTGACAGAAGCAGGTCTGCTTCCCGGTGCGCTCAAACGCAACAATGACCTGCACTTCATCTCTAAACATCAGAACCTTTGTGTCATCAACAATGACAATGCCTTTTTGAACCAGTGCAGCAAAGGGGAAATTCTCAATATTCCTATTGCCCATGCAGACGGAAACTACTACATTGACGAAGAAGGCTTTAAAGACATTGAAGCCAACGGACAGATCCTTTTACGTTATTCAGACGAAAAGGGAAACCCTGTCGTGGTGAACGGTTCGGTGACATCTATTGCCGGTGTCTGTAATAAAGCTAAAAATGTCTTTGGGCTTATGCCGCATCCGGAGCGTGCACTTGAAGCCCTGCTCGGTTCAGCGGACGGTGTACGAATGCTTAAAGGTTTTGAAGCCTAATGCCTTCTTTTCGCTACAGCTGGCTTTTTTTAGGGCTCTTTTTAACTCTGAGTACCCTTCTTTCAGCCCAAAGCGAATACAAATACTCTTATATGCCTAAAAAGGTATATGAGAACCAGGTCTTTCCCGTTACCATCATTTGTGTGACCGATTGCAGCAACGAAGTACCTCAGTTTGTTTTTGATGAAGTCTCCAATGTACAGCCTTTGTCGGATGAACCGGCGGTCATTTTAAACGGTGATGACAGTTTTTATACCTTTTACTTCAAAGCGGGACAGGTCGATGTGCGGATTCCAAGACTTTTTGTCAAGACACACAATGATGAGTTTTCACTCCAGCCAAAAACAGTTACCCTTGCTTCACTCAAACTGAGAGAAGATTTTTGCGGTGTCCTGGCAGCCGATATGAAAATAGAGAATTCCCAAGTCTCCAACTATGATGAGACGAACAATCTTGTGACCCTTACCATGGAAGGACTTGAGGCGAACCTGGAAGATATGTATCTGAACAATGTAGTGGAATCCGGCATAGAACATTTACAGAGGGACGGTTCAAAAGTGATGTCTGAATTCTACTTTGTTATCCCTGCTTCAGCCAAAGAGATAAAGTTCACCTACTTCAATACGATCAAAAATCAGTATGTCTACCTGCATACACTTATAAAACTGCAGGATAATACGGTGGTCACACAAACGGACCTTAACCCTACAGAAGACAGTTTCGAGTTGCTTAAAAAGTATACCCTGATGACTCTGCTCGGATTCTTTCTTTTAATGTTTCTGTTCAAAAGGGATTTTTTCTATCTTGTGCTTGCCGTGATCTCTTTGATCACGCTGCTGACGCTCTATATACCACACAAAAAAATATGTGTCAAACAGGGAGCACCGCTTTACATTTTGCCTACAGAAACCAGTACGATAAGTAGAAAAACAGAAGAGACATTTAAGACACCTCTGCTGGGTGAACACGGAGAGTATAAAAAAGTAGAATATAAACAAGGGGTGATAGGATGGATAAAAAATGAAGATATTTGCGAAAATTAGATTTTACTGGGGTGCCTTTGTCATCTCTTTCATAGTCGCTGTTCTCATGATACCTGCCATTATGCTTTTTCCCAAGTATAAAGGCCCGATCATGCATTACCTCAATAAAGTGAGTATGTTCCTTATGGGTGCAAAAGTCTCACAGGAAGGTGAGCTTGATACCAATGCCGATATGTTCGTGTTGAATCACCAGGGCATCATTGATATTGTCGGTTTTGAAGCACTGCAAAATCATCATGTCAAATGGGTAGCCAAAAAAGAGCTCTTTGATGCAACATGGTTCGGTAACCTGCTCCGTTATGGAGATATGATATCACTGGACAGAGGAAACAAAGTGGGTCTCATTAAACTCTTGAAAGATGTTAAAAAAAATGTAGAAGAGGGGAAAAGAGCCATTGCCATTTTCCCGGAAGGAACCAGAGCCAAGGACCAGACAATCCTGCCCTTTAAACAGGGTACCAACATGATCGCCAAAAAGCTTAAACTTAATGTGCAGCCGGTGGTCATTACCGGAAGTAAATGGGTTTTGAATGAACATGATAAAACAGGTCATAACGGTACGGTACACTATCAGTTCCTGCCTACCATTGATGTTTCAAAAGCAGATGATAACTGGTTTGACACACTTCACGAAGAGATGCAAAAGGCGGTAGACGATGAATATACTCACCATCATCGCAGTCGCTAGCGGTGGTGCCATTGGTGCGACCCTCAGACTGCTCATCAACGGTACGGTAAACAAACACTTTGTCCATGCACTGCCTTTAGGGACGCTTGCCGTCAACTTTTTAGGCTCCTTCATCATCGGTATGCTTTTTGCCTACTTCCATTTGAATACATCACTTTCCCCTCACCTGAAAACCTTTATGGTCACAGGTATGCTGGGTGCACTGACCACCTACTCGACTTTCGCCATAGAGAGTTTCTTCCTTTTGGAAGCAGGTGACTATACCCATGCCTTCCTCAATATGGCACTCAATGTCTTCGGAACCATACTTTTAGCAGGTATCGGATATCTTCTGATACTCAATTTAACAAAATAATAAGGATCACACTTGTCAACACTTACAAACGAAATAGAAAAACATATTAAAAAGCTGGTAAACCCACTCAAAGAAGAAGAGGAGTTACTTGCTGCACTCAAAGTCAAACTGACTAAAAAAGAGTTGAAACTGCTTAAAGCATGGGCAGAGAACAAAGATACCGCAGAGATACGTACTGCACTGAATCTAGATGAAGAACACTATGGTGAACTCTCGACCAAACTTATTAAAAAGCTGAATCAGGAGAAGATCAAACAGGCGATCTGTATCTAAAACCATTGATGGCGTGAAACTTCACGTTTTGTCAATGAAGTAAATGTCCTGCATTCTTTATATAGTAGCTTGTGCCAAATCCTTTAAAAAAGTCATAGGCTTTTTCCACAGAGACAATTTTGTCTTCAGCCCCTAGAAAAACTTCTATGATGGTGCCTCTTGCAAGTACTTCTTTTATTTTCTCCTCATCCCAGACATAGGTCAAAAGTGCTTCAAGTTCCTCTTTACTTCCCTCTTTCAGGCATGCTGAAAGTGCTATGCCTGAGGGAAAAGATACATTTTTGAGGAACTGGGTGACATAGGCTTCTCTGCCTGATTCAAAATAGCAAAGCTGTGTACGGATAAAAGAAGGTTTTTTGTCCTGGAAAAAAGCGGGTGAGAGTAAGATAAGTCTGTCTATGCGTTCATCACTGTGATAGACATACTCAAAAGCCTGCTGGGCACCATAACTGAAGCCGGCAACAGCAAAGTCACTCTCTACAAGGTATTGCGAAAAATACTGCTCCTCGCCCTGCAGAGAAAAACCATTAAAGTAACGCATCTTAAAAGATCTCGCGCAGTATCTCTTTACATGCATCCTGGGTAATATTTTCATACACTAAAAGATAGGAAGAGACTTCATCTAAAGCCCTGTCAAGTGTTTTTAAAAGTGCTTTCACTTCAGAGACAGAAGCTTTCATAAGCTCCTCTTCCTCATAGGGCGTCACTATGAAATTCTCACTCATGGCATACTCATAAATGACTTTTTTTACCAACTCTTTTGCCAGTATAATGTCGGCACGCCCATTGGTGAACTGTTCGTTATATTTCATCTGTGTTGCAATACTTCCAGCCAGATAGACTTTTATACGGTTCAAGAGTTTAGAACGTGAAAGTATTTCATGCTCCTGTGTAAGCAGACGGGTATTGACGATACCGATCTTTTCAAACTCCACATCAAGCCATGTGGCGATCACGGCTTTCGCACCCTGATAGACTGCCTGGATCTTACGCTCCTCTTCTGTAAAAGAGAGTATCTTTCGTTTTCCGGAAAGTACTTTTTCTCTCACTGCTTCAAAGTCCGAAGTTTCAACAAGAGAACGACCTTCACGCATGGCAAAGATCGCTGCTTCATTGGTGAGGGTATCGAGTGCCGCAGAGTTGAATCCGACGGTCATTCTCGCTACCTGTGCAATGTCAACACTGTTTGGCTTGTGTGCAAGGTAAAGTTCCAGTGTCTTTACTCTGTCATCCAGGTCAGGGAGTGAAATGTGTATACGTCTGTCAAAACGCCCTGCTCTGAGTAAGGCTTCGTCCAGCACATCTATTTTATTGGTCGCACCGATGACAATGACACCTGAACTCTCTTCAAAACCATCCATTTCAGTCAGCAGCTGGTTGAGTGTGGCTTCACGTTCATCATTTCTAAACTCTCCTCGGCTTTTACCGACAGCATCGATCTCATCAATGAAGATAATGCTTGGTGCCATCTGTTTCGCTTTTTTGAAAAGTTCAGAAACCCTTTTGGCACCCATACCCACATAAATATGTACAAAAGAGGCACCACTCTGGTAAAAGAACGGCACATTCGCTTCACCTGCCACAGCCTTTGAAATGAAGGTTTTTCCCACGCCCGGAGGCCCTACAAGCAGGACACCTTTAGGCAGACGTATATCCATGTCACGGTATTTTTGCGGTGCTCTTAAAAAATCAATGATCTCTTCAAGCTCCTCTTTGACATCTTTGATACCCGCCACATCCGAAAAACGTATGTTCGACTTGAGTGCCTGTACAGGCTCATAGGCTTCAGAGTTCTCTACTTTCGCTGCGCGTATCGATTTAAGCTGCTCCAGTCTGCTTTGTCTCATAAAACGATAAAGAAAAACAAAGGCAGCAGCAAGGATGAGGAGTGAGAAAATATCGTAGAAACTAATACTGCTCTCTTTGACTTCCACAGGGTAAGGCTTAAAGAACTTTTCTGGATCCAGCTGCTCTTTGTAGACTTTATAGCCCTTTTTGGCTGTTTTAAGATGCACGTAGGCACCATCGATGATCACTCTTTCAATTTTATTATTCTCAAAAAGCGTACTTGCCTTTTGAGAACTGACAAGCGTGTCACTGTTTCTGAGGAGAGCATAGGAGATGAGTGTCAAAAACAGCAGGAGTAAAAGAAGTACAATACGCAGTTTCTTACTCTTCAAGAGACTTTTAAAGCTTTGCTTTGTTTCCATCACTTCCTACCTCCACATTGTTTAAAAGGACCCAGTTCGAAGAGAGATCATCCTCGGATGATACTTCAACTTTATTGAAATACTGGTCGAAACCGCTGTAGACACCCTCTTTTCCATTTTCAAGCAAAACTTCCAGGTTGCTGTGATGGCTGCGTCTGAATGCATAATTCTTCGCTTTCACAAGTGCTGTTAATTCACGGTGTCGCTCTTTTGCAATATTCCCTCTGATCTCCGGTTTCATCGTTGCAGAAACGGTGTTGTCACGCTTGGAGTAAGAGAACGCATGCACATGGGTCAGAGGCATTTCCTTTACCCTCTCTATGGCCTGGGCCCACTCTTTGTCATCTTCTCCCGGGTGACCCACAATAAAGTCGGTTCCCAAAGCATACCCTTTGGAAGCGATCTTATTAAAGAGTTCAATATCTGTTTTAAAGGTATTACGCCGATTCATCACTTCGAGCATTTTGTCCGATGTATGCTGCAGGGCAATGTGTAAATGTTTTGCCATCCAGGGTTCAGAAAGAAGTTCCATGAATTCATCATCGATCTGTATGGGTTCCAGACTGCCGATACGGATACGTCTTACCCCTCGGATCATAGACATCTTTTTAAGCAGGGTCGCCATATTGGTATGGTGATCCTGTCCGTAAGAACCGACATTGGTACCTGTGAGGATGAATTCACCAAAACCGTTGGAGGCAAGCTTGCTGATCTGTTCCAGAATGGTCTCTTCTTTATGGGAACGTGCATCACCGCGTACCGCAGGAATAATACAGTAGGAACAGCGAAAGTCACAGCCCTCCTGGATTTTAATGAATGCCCTGCTTTTCCCTACAAACTCTTCGACGATGGTAGAGTCGATATGTTCAAGATCCCCTATCTGGTAAAAAGGTTTTTCTATTTTGAGTATTTCATTGATATTCTCTTTTTCTGAATGCCCGATGACACCAAAGACCTTTTTGTCTTCAAAAAGTGACTCACCTTTTGAGTGTGAACCACAGCCTGCCAACACCACTCTGGCATCAGGATTTTTACGTTTCATAGAAGAGATGTAATTGCGTACGGATGAGTCCGCACCATTGGTCACAGTACAAGAGTTCACCACAATAATGTCAGAACTGTTTTCATCTGTGGTCATTTGAAATTCCGAAAGCTTGGACATCATTACCTGTGTATCGAACTGGTTGGTACGACAGCCGAAGGTTTTAAAATACACTTTTTTTCTGTTTGGCATCAGTAAAGACCTCTTTCGGGTAATTTTTTTTCAATATCTTCAACACTCTGTCCGGACATCTTCACATCTTTATCTACATAAATAGACTGTGAAGGGAATGCCAGGGAGATATCATCTTCTTTCTGAAGACGTTCAATAATTTCCATGGAAATGGTAGATCTCAGCGTCAATGTTGCATAGGCATTGGTATGGTACCAGGCAGATACTTTAATACCGTACGGCTCTATGAAAGTATAGACGCGCGGTTCAACATTGGTATTTTTCATACTGTACTGGCTTCGCAGTTTGTTCAACTGTTTTCTGGTAATCTCTGTATATCCCTTGGAGTACTTTTTTGTCACCTCTTTGGCAATAGAAGATGCCTTGGAGACATTCGAATCAAAAGTCACCATAAAGTCTATACCGTCCCAGACCGTTTTGAGTCCCGCATGCGAATAGTTCGCGATCATGTCCGTAAACACAAAGTTGTTGGGTACAAAAATGATCCGTCCGGCCCTGCGGTTGTGCATATAGGTGGTCAGTGTAATGTCTTCCTGGATGGTCATACGAAGCAGAGAGATGTCCACCACATCGCCCACATATTCAACACCGTCTCGGACAAATTTAACACGGTCACCGACATGGATCGCACCGCCAATGATAATCACAAACCAGCCCATAATGGACATGAACCAGTCCTTCATGGCAATGGCAATACCGGCAGAAGCGAAACCGAGAATGGTCACAAGATAATCGACATTTTCAATATAGGCGAAGAGCAGAGTCAGCAGCAGGATCGTACCGAAAGTGACATTCAGAGCTTTATTGATGGTATAGAAACGGTCATTGTCCGACATATAGCGTCTTACCAGGTATTTGATCAGCAGGATCAGTAAAATAAAGAAAACAATGATCATACCGATAGAAGTAGCTTTTTCCATCTCTCTATTGATATCTGCATGCAGATTCAGAATGATCTCATCGATCTTCTTTGTGTACACTTCCTGTGTTGTCTTAAAGATCTCAACAACAGGTCTGAAAGTTTTTATCTTGTCTTCCGTATCTAACAACTCTTCCCTATAGGTGATATTTTCAGGGGCAAGAAGCAGTATTTTCTTTAAAAGTAATTCTCTGTCTTTAAGTTTATCCATTACTTTTTGAATAGATTCATATCTGCCTTCATATTCCGTTTGATCCGTCTTCAGTTTTTTAATATACGAGATCGCCGAAATGATGGCAAAAGGATTAGATACAGTTGGTATATCACTGATATCAGGCGGTTTAAGAAATTTCTTAAAAGGATCTTTCTCATACTCTTTTAACAATTGCAGCTTACCCAACAGAATCGTTCGTCTGCTTTTGGCAAGTTCCAAAGCTTTCTCTTCCGGACCGCTTTTCCTGGCAATATCTTCCAGCTTGGATATACTGCTGTCCAGTTGATCTTTCTGCTCTTTCAACTCTTTGAAAGTATGGTAATTACTGTAAAGCTTTGTCCAGATATCATTGGTTTTTATTCTTTCATCAAGGGTATTTTTCTCAGCGACAAGTGTGTTGATTCTCTGTTTTATCTGTGTATTGACAGGTTTTGTATCATTATTTTCCACTGCTGCGCTGTTGGAGATTTTTTCTGCCTGAAGAAAGGTACTAAAAAGAAAAAGAGTGAGAAATATCACTTTTTTCATCGGACTTCTCCAAACTGGGAAAGCACCTTTTTCACAAGACTGGCATCTATGTCTGAAACAATTTTATGTCCGCCCATGCCGTCAGGTAAAATAAATTTAATGGAGTTGTTGGCAGATTTTTTGTCCAGGAAAAAATGTTCATAAAAATCGTCCACATCTTTGATGACATATGCCGTAGGCAAAGAAGCATTTTGAAGTAAGGCTTTCACCTCTTCTGCTTCTTCCTGACTAAAGAGCCCAAGCGCTACAGCCAAAGCATTTGCCATGACCATACCGATGGCAACAGCTTCACCATGAAGATAGGTGTTATAGTTCGTCTCATTTTCAACCACATGTCCAAAAGTGTGTCCGTAGTTCAATACGGCACGAATACCGGCTTCTTTTTCATCCTGGTTGACGACCCAGGCTTTGAGTTCGACACTTTTTCGTATGGCTTCTTTTAAAATGCGCTCATCTTTCCAGTCGGCATTTTTCAAAAACTCAAAATAATTCTTGTCGAACATCACTGCCATCTTCACGATCTCTGCCACACCTGCGGCAAATTCACGCGCCGGCAGGGTCTTTAAAAACTCAGGGTCAATGTAGACAGCCTTAGGCTGGTAAAAGGCACCAATAAGATTTTTGCCATAAGCGTTGTTCACCCCTGTTTTCCCACCCACGGAAGCATCTACCTGAGAAAGCAGCGTTGTAGGTATTTGAATAAAATCAATACCACGCTGATAGAGACTGGCAGTAAAACCGGTCATATCACCAATAACACCCCCGCCAAAGGCAATGAGGAGTGATTTACGGTCGAGTTTGTGTTCGAAACATTCATTCAAAATAGTCTCTACCGTTGCAAGTGTCTTATACTGCTCACCATCGGGGATGGTCACCACATGCAGTTCTGTCGCAGTCAGATTCTTAAGCAGTGTTTCCAGATGGAACCCTGCCACGGTAGGGTTTGTGACCACGACCACTTTTCTGTCAAAAGAGAGTTGAGGAAGTGTATCAATCGTAATATTGTAAGTGATGTTTTGCGTTTGAGCCAATTCAATTGGGACGATCATTGTAAAGAGCCTTAATATGTTAGGATAATAGACTCTATTTTATCTTATATGCCCTTAAATACTACTCCTTAGAGCTCAGCAAGTGCAAAAGGGACAAGAAGTTTCGGGTGTCTGCGTGTCGTTAAAAGAAAATCTTTCACTTTGGTGGAGAAATATTTTAAAATATTCTCATGTCTGAGATCTTTTTCAAAAGGTGCGATCTGCAAAATGTCCTGCATGACAGCTATCTCCCGTACCGGATTGGCGATCTTCTGGACAATATTGACTTCCATATTGAAAATATGTGAGAGTGTTTCATAATGCTCCACAACGATCTTCCGACTCTCAAACTCCCCTTCAGGGTCGAAGTCGGCAATAGTGAGGTTAAGATTGAGCGATTCGGTAATATCAAAGGCGGTAGAAGAGATGGACTCCATTTTTTCATTGTCATCCATGAGGATAATACACTCTTTGACGTTATAGAGAAGCTTATCTCCAAAGAGATAGACCACTTTACGCAAGTCATATAAAGTGCTCTTGAGATCTTCAGCTTCAAAGCTCTCTATGCTGTTCAGTACCAGACCAATGTCATACTCCTGTATATCAAACTCTACAAGGCTTTTGATATCTTCATCATCATAACAGACGGAAAGCGTCACATTATCAGCCTGATAAGATTTTAGCGTATCAATGAGTTCAAAATCGTTCGGATAGAGTATACGGATATGAAGTGATTTATCTTCAAGCTTCTCCAGTAGATAAAGACTCTCTTTTAAGTAGATCAGGGCATTTTCTTTGTCATATCGGAAGTCAATGAGAAGATAGAGGTCTTGACCAAAGGGTTCAGGGAAAAGTCCGATACGTTTGTTAATGGTTTTGTAGACACCGTCAAGCACAAGCGGTTTTCCCATGACAAGCAAGGTGTCATTCGGGCGTATCATCGTTGCGTTGGTAGGAAGTATCTGCTTCTCATCACGGTAGATGGCAGCGATCTTCCATTTTCTTTGCAGGATGGAGCCTACATGCCTGAAAGCATAGGTACTTCCAAAAGGGACATGCACTTCCATGATCTCACCTTTTCCCAGTCCGACATTCTGAGCGATGACCGGTACATTTGGCAAGTGGTCATAGAGGTGTGCTGCCATCAATTCATCGGTATCGACCACAATGACATTCTGTCGGTCTCTGCCTATCTCATCATTGTCCCAGACATTGACGAAGACCACACGTACATTTTCATCGTACATGTGTATATTTTTGAGAGAATATTCTGCATCTTCCATATCTTCCATAATGACAAAAATAACTGCAAAACGGGTAGATTGGAGTATATGCTGCATTTTGGCATAACTGGTAGGGTCTACTTCATAATGGGTAATGTGCGGGCCCATTTTCTCGGGTAAAGTGTTGGGGGTATAGGAGACGACCGTGTACTTGTTCTCTGCTACTCTTTTTCTGCTGAGCCACTCAATAAAATGTTTGGCTATAGGCCCGTCAGCGAGAATAAGTATGTTCTTCATGCGTGTCCTGTCGAATATTTGGCTATAATTTCAATCAATTTGATCAATTAAATAATTTGGAGACATTATAACACAATGCAATTTCAGATAGATAAAACAAACGGTAAAGCAAGAGCCTGTACCATACAAACAGCCCACTCAACCATACAAACCCCTGTATTTATGCCCGTGGGTACGGTAGGTGCGGTCAAAGCACTCGATGCCACAGACCTTGCTACTTTCATTAAACCCCAAATCATTCTTGCAAACACTTACCATATGTATATCCGTCCCGGTGACGATGTGGTCGCTAAAATGGGAAAACTGCATGGTTTCACCAAATATCCCAAAAGCTTTTTAACAGACTCCGGCGGTTTTCAGGCATTTTCACTCTCGGACAATGTCAAAATAGACGAAGGCGGTATCACCTTTCGCTCTCACGTTGACGGTTCCAAGCACTACTTTACACCCAAAAAAGTCATAGACATTCAACACAATCTCGGTTCGGATATTATGATGATCCTTGATGACCTGGTCGCCCTTCCTGCCACACAGGAGCGTATTAAAGCCAGTATTGAGCGTACGACACGCTGGGCAGAAGAGTCTATTGACTACTTCAGAGAAAAACAGAAGGAAGGTGTCGGTGTCGAGCAGAACATTTTTGCCATCATACAGGGCGGAACGGACAAAGCCTTTCGTGAAAAGTCTGCCAAAGAGCTTTGTGCCCTGGACTATGACGGTTTTGCCATCGGTGGACTGTCTGTAGGCGAAGCCAACCAGGACATGTACGATACCGTAGAGTGGACCACACAATTCATGCCTGAAGAGAAACCCCGTTACCTCATGGGTGTGGGAACGCCTGAAGACCTGGTTGAAAATGTTTCTCGCGGTGTCGATATGTTCGACTGTGTCATGCCCACAAGAAATGCCCGTAACGGTACACTTTTTACAAGTTTTGGGAAAGTAAACATTAAAAAGGCTATGTACACCACAGATGAAGGACCAATAGACCCGGAGTGTGAATGTATGGTCTGCCAGACATACTCACGCTCCTACCTCAGACACCTTTTCAGAGCAAGAGAAATCACCTATTTCAGACTGGGAACCATTCACAACCTCTATTACTATTTGAATTTGATGAAAGAGATGAGAGAAGCCATTTTGGAAGAGAGATTTGAAGAGTTTAAAGCAGTATTCTATAAAAAACGCGAAGTGTAATGCACAGAGGAAAATGAAATGAGGAAATGTATATTTGTAGGTGTTGCAGGCGGTAGTGGATCAGGGAAAACAACAATTACACACAATCTTATCAATGCATTTTCTGCCCGGGATGCGGCACTTATACAGCAGGACTCTTACTATAAAGAGATCAAAAATAAAACCATAGAAGAGAGAGCAAAAACCAATTTTGACCACCCCGATGCCATAGAGTTTGACTTACTCAAAGAGCATATCTTAAGATTGAAAGATTCAAAATCGATAGAGAAACCCATTTATAACTTTTCGACACATTTGAGAGAAGAAGCAAAAGAGACCATAGAACCTTCCCAAATTGTCATTGTAGAAGGTATTCTTGTCTTAGCCGTACCGGAGATAAGAGAACTGCTTGATATTAAAATATTTGTAGACACAGATGCAGATGAAATGCTGTTAAGAAGAGTTGAAAGAGATATACACGAACGGGGAAGAACGTTCGAATCGGTCAGAGAGCAGTACCTCAATACGGTGAAACCTATGTATTTAAAGTTCTGCGAACCGTCAAAAAGATACGCCGATATTATCATCCCTCGTGGGGGAGAAAACATCATCGCCATCAATATGGTCATCTCCAAATTAAAAACATACCTGCACGTCGATTGAAAATAACCTGCTCATTTTTTCCTATATCATAGGAATCGCCCACTCTTTATAGTAGGCGATCAGTCTTAAAGTCACACCCGATACGAAAACAATACTGAGAGAATAGATATCCATTATTCCATACCGATTCAGAACATAAAGTGTCAGACCTATGAGAAGGGCAATGGTACCGTAGAAGCCTGTTTTAAGGACAAAAGGAATCTCGTTGATGATGACATCACGGATGATTCCTCCCCCTACTGCGGTAATGAAAGAGAGTGCCAAAACACCGGTCAGGTTCAGCTGACTCTCTATGGCAATGATCGCACCTGTGATGCTAAAAGAGATGAGACCAATAGAGTCACTCAGTATAAACAGAGGTTTGTTCTCTATGCTCTCTCTTTTATGAAATCTGAATATGACCAGCAGGGTCATCACCGCAACGATGATAAGTGCCGGCGTATTGTTTGTAAAGGTATAGGGTGTTTTATCGACAATGACATCTCTCATCATACCGCCGCCCAAAGCAGTTAAAAAAACAGAGATAAGCACACCCAGAAAATCGAGTTTATTACGGGCCGCTATGAAAAACCCGCTCATAGCAAAGGCGATAATACCGATGTACTCTGCTATTTCAAACACAAATACTCAACTTTTTCAATAGGGTTGACTTGAAATACAGTTATTGCCGCGTGAGGACCAGCGTACGATCGTATGTTTTTTATTGACTTCCAAAAAGAGTTTACAGCTTTTCTGAACAATGTCAGAACCATACGTCATACCTCCGTAATAGGGACCGTAATAACCGCCATAGCCCAGAGTCATGGTCGGGTAACTTTGAATTCTTGACTCTTCATAAATATACACGGTGTTCTTGTTAGGAAGTTTATAGGTGCGGTCGGGGTAGCCTACTTGGCTAATGAAAGTATTGATATCTTTTCCTACCCAGCTGTTATATTTTTGTATGAAGTTACTGTGTGAGGCACAGCCACTCAAAAGCAATAGTGCAGCAGTCACAAGGAGTGCTCTGTATCTCTGTTTCATGGTCATACCTCTTTCATGTTTATATCATCGAACTTTTATCATTATTGATAAGTGTTTTATTTATTGTACTATTACTCTCTTTAGCTTCCGATTTTGTCACTTTTTCAGGTGTTTTGGGTGTCTGGTCGAACTCATGTGTAATGGGTACAGATTTTGCAGCTGTTTTCTTGTCTGTTTTTACCTCTTTAGCTTTCACCTCTTTGGCAATGCTGTCATTTTTCTGTATCGCCTGGGTTTTACCGTTTATCTGTACCGTATTGGCTGTGACGGCTCCCTTTTTCTTGTCCATCGTGATCAAGAGTTTACCTTTTGCATAAGAGGTTTTAATGGCTGACGTGTCTGCATCGGATGGAAGCGGTACAGCCTGCTGATACATACGCATAGAGCTTGATTTACTCACCATACCGTTTGTTTTTTTCTCATGATTCTGTACGATCTTGGCAGTCACGGACATCATACCATTGTCCGTAGTGATATTGATATGGTTCTCTTCACTCTGCGGAATATTGGTCAGCATTTCATAGTAGGCACCTTTATCTTCAAGCTGCTGATTGGCAACCATTTTGTAAGTACCTAAAGGACTGACAAGCCGTGAAGAACGCTGGCTTCGTCTCTCCTGCATACGCTGAAACATTTGATCCATCTCTTTCTGCATCTGTATCATCTCTTTAAAAATATCATCTCCGAAGGGATCATTAAAGAAAGGATCATCAAATGGGTTGGCCGCCGACAATGAAAGTGTGGCAGCGAGCGGAAGTACCAAAAGTGCGAATTTTTTGTTTAACATGTTTGCTCCTTAATGTAATTTGAACCCTCTGTATAACTTAGACATTCAGAGGGTTCAATGGTCATTCACATTATAAAAAGCAAAGTTTAACCGTTTTTTAATATTCTCATCTTTTGATAAGGTCAGCCATAGAGAGTTCAGACACCTCTTTTTTCCCCATGACGGCAAGCAGACCTGAGACACCGTGTAAAAGTTCGTTATGATAATTGGCAACATGTTTGGCTTTTTGAAGGACAAGATACTTGCTTCGTTTTCCTTCATCCATGGTGGCAAGTCCCACAGGGCAGTTTCGCCCTCCTGCTCCGGAACACTCTCTGGCACGAATGCACCCAGCAGAGATCATGAACCCTCTGGCAATATTGATGAAATCTGCCCCATGACAAAGCAGTTCTACGACATCATCCGGGGTCAATACCTTTTCAGCAGCAATGACTTTAATCTCCTCTCTAAGATCATAGGTTTCCAGTACTTCAGTCACAATGGTAAGTGCTTCCCTGATGGGCAGGCCTATCTTTGACATCATTTCAAGCGGTGCAGTGGCTGAACCGCCATCACCCCCGTCTATGGTCAGGAAGTCTGCAATGCTCTTCCCCTCTTCTTTACGCGCTTTGAATGCTTTGGCATAAAATTCAAACTCTTCTCTGCCGGCTATCACTATTTTAAATCCCACAGGTTTTTTGGAAAGGCTTTGCAGTTCAGATATAAAATCAAAGAGCGTATGCACATCGCCAGCATAAGGAAAACGGTTGGGTGAAATGAGATCCTGATGGGCAGGAATACTACGATAGTAGGCAATGTCATCAGAGACTTTGGCTGCAAGGAGTTTACCTCCCGTCTGCTTGGCACCCTGGGCAAGTTTCACTTCTGTCATACGGCAAAAGGACATGACTTTTTGGTAGCGTTCAGGGTCAAAGGCAGCGTTTGCATCACGCACACCGTAGAGTCCGCTGCCCATTTGAAACGTAATGTCCGGTACAGAGTCCGGCACCTCTTTTGGAAAGTACATCAACGCTTTCGACCAGTCAATACGGAAATAGTGCATTTTCACATCATCGAAAATAAACGTCCCCCGCTCTTTTGTACGCACCACCATTTTTCGGTAAACACGTTGAGAGACCTCTTTATTGGTGAAAAACCTTACCACTCTGTAGACAGACCTGGCAAAAATGGTCCCCTTTTTTATTTCCAGGTAGTCGCTGCAGTTACAGTCAGCAATGTTGAGATTGGCAAGAAAATTGGACGTCAGTCCCCCCTCTCCAGTGTTAATGGGAAAGTGTCCTTTAAAGGCACCTATGGAAAAAGCCCGTGTGCCTTCCGGAGAGATGGCTCCGTCACTCATGGCAGAGCGTCCGACAATGCTGCTACTGACAAAAGGTTTTTCTCTCTTTTCACCAAAAGTCACAGAAAAATCATGCTGCACTTCATCCAGTTCATTGACAAAGTTGGCGTGTCTGAAAAGTGTTTTCTGATTGCCGTAGGGTTTGGTAGGGGAGAAAGAGAGATAGGGGTTCTCTTTGGCGGCAACCTTGTTGATCCAGTTGAGTTTTTCAAAAGAGTCATAAAAAGTTTCATCACCGAAGTACTGGCGCATGGGATTTCGTAAAAGGTAGAAAAAGTAACGCATACGCCCTATGAGCGGGTAATTGATAAGCAGCTGATTTTCTCTTTGCACAAAACGGTCATACCCTGCCACAGCCAGGAGAACAATCACAATGATGATCGAAAAAAGCTTCAACAGTATGCTCCAGTCCGCAGAGAGTAAAGAAAAATGTGAGAAGAGATCGCTATTCATACTGTCCTCTTTTGAATAAAAGCTGGTCAAGACTGTATCTGCCCGGACCGAAACTTGCCAAGATCATCAGAAAGATAAAATAGTAAAATGGTATCTCTATGCCATTGTCAGCCACAGAGTAACCATGCTGCAGATGCACGAAAAAGATGGCTCCCAACATTACGAAAGATAAAAAGAGTGCAATATAACGGGTAAATAGACCCAGGGTCAGCAGAATGATCCCCATCACTTCTATACCTGACACCATATAGGAGCTAAACCCGGCAAAGGGTATGCCAAGTTCCACGAACCATAGCCTTGACTCTTCAAGATTCTGTATCTTCATGAGTGCGGGGATCGTAAATCCGTATGCCAGAGTCAAACGTGCCAGCAGCAGTACACTATTTTGAGGGTAGGACATAAATACCCTCAATTCACCTATAAAATTTTTCATCTTTTTCTCCTACACAAAGTTTGCATAAGAAGAGTATATACTTCGTCCGTGTACTTAGTATGCAACATCTCAATTTTGGAAATTTAATGCGATCACTCTTTTTAATCTTACTCATGACACCCATGCTGCTTTTAGCCCAACCCAAAGTCTCTCTTCAGGTGCTTGGTTCAGGAGGTCCGGAAAGCGGAGACAAACGTGCTTCCTCCGGATACATAGTCTGGATTGACGGCAAAAGCCGTGTACTTGTCGATTTTGGTGGAGGCAGCTCTTTGCGTTTTGAAGAAGCAGGGGCAAGCATAGAAGCGCTGGATGTCATTCTCCTCACCCATTTACACATAGACCACACCGCAGACCTCCCTGCCCTGCTCAAGTCAAGTTTTTTCGTGAGACGGCAGAGAGACTTACCCATCTACGGCCCTCAAGGCAATGATCTCATGCCCGATACTGTAACTTTTGTGGAGAGACTCTTTAAAAACCATAAAGGTGCCTGGG
>JALSUP010000156.1 GCA_027071315.1 Sulfurovum sp. | reverse complement strand
ACCCTGTGACGTTTGATCTCTTCGTGCGTCATTATAGTGTTACCTGTTCCTCAACATCTTTAAATGTTTCGATCACATCACCCGCTTTAATGTCATTGAAGTTTTCAAGCATGATACCACACTCGTAACCGTTCTTGACTTCTCTTGCATCTTCGTTGAAACGCTTAAGAGACGAGATAGAACTCTCATAGACAACCACACCGTCACGGATAAGTCTTGCTTTGGAGTTTCTCGTAATTGAACCGTCAGAAACTTTACAACCCGCAATGGTACCGACTTTACCGACAACGAATGTTTCACGTACTTCAGCCTGACCTGTGACCTCTTCAGAGATAACCGGAGACATCATACCGCCAAGTAAGGCTTTGACATCATCAAGAAGGTCATAAATGATCGAGTAGGAACGAATTTCTATACCCAACTCTTTAGACTTCTTCTTCACTGCACCTGTTGGTCTGACGTTAAAGCCAAGTACCACAGCGTGCTCAGAAGCATCTGCCAAAGTAAGGTCAGATTCAGTCACGCCACCCACACCTTCGTGAATGATGTTCACTTTGACTTCTTCGTTTCTAAGCTTCTCAAGAGAACCTTTAATGGCTTCAAGAGAACCTTGAACGTCTGCTTTAATAATGACAGGAAGTGACTTGAGCTGTCCTTCTGCAATCAGTGCAGAAAGATCATCAAGTGTCGCTTTTGTACTCTTGGAAAGCTCTTTGGCTCTTGCAAATTCTGCTCTTTTGTCAGCCAGTTCACGTACTTCTTTGTCTGATCCCATGGCAACCAATTCGTCACCTGCACCAGGTACGTTGTTCAGTCCGACAATGGCTGCCGGTGTTGATGGCCCGATCTCTTTGACCGAAGTACCATCGTCAAGCTTAATTGCTTTGATACGACCATAAGTTGTACCGGCGATCACATTGTCACCCACATGAAGCGTACCGTTCTGGATGATCACATTCGCAACCGGTCCGAAACCTTTTTCAAGAGAGGCTTCAACCACAGCTGCTTTTGCTGCTCTGTTCGGGTTGGCAGTCAATTCCATGACTTCTGCCTGAAGCAGGATCGTCTCAAGAAGCTCATCGATACCAAGCCCGGAGTGTGCAGAGACAGGTACGAATTCATACTCTCCGCCCCAATCTGTTGCCATGACATCAATTTCAGCCAATTGTGACTTCACATTGTCAGGGTTTGCAGACTCTTTGTCCATTTTGTTGATCGCAACGATCAATGGTACGCCTGCCGCTTTTGTATGGGCAATGGCTTCTTTTGTCTGAGGCATCACACCGTCATCGGCAGCGACGACAATAATAACAATATCTGTCGCCTGTGCACCACGTGCTCTCATCTCTGTAAAGGCTTCGTGACCCGGAGTATCGACGAAAGTAATTTTCTTACCATTCTTCTCAACCTGGTAGGCACCGACGTGTTGTGTGATCCCGCCTGCTTCTCTGTCTGCCACTTTGGCTTCACGGATCTTGTCAAGCAATGATGTTTTACCGTGGTCAACGTGACCCATGATCGTAATAACCGGTGGTCTCTCTACCAGATTGTCATCTGCTTCTTCTACTGCATCATAGGCATCAGAATAGTCAAGTTCATCCAGTGGATTGACTGTTGTCACTTCAACTTCGAACTCTTCAGCCAGAATTTCGATCTCATCTTTTGAAAGGAAGTCGTTTTTAGTGACCATCATACCGAGTGCGAAAAGAACACCGACGACTTCACCGACTTTACGGTTCACCTGCTCAGCAAATTCGTAGACTCTTACGTTTTCAGGGATCTCTACAGAGGTGACCACATCTGTGTTCTCCTCTTTGGTGTATTTCTTACGCTTTCCGCCACGCTTGAGAGAACGTCTCTGTTGAGGACGGAACGGCTGTCTGCCTTTTGCAGGGCCGCCGTTTGCCGCTTCTCTCTTTTTCATCTCTTCTTTACGCTTCTGCTCCTGACGCATCATCTCTTCGTAAATGTTCTTGTCGGAGAAGTCAAGCAGAACCACTTCTTCATTACCAAAGCCGCTGTCAATGTCACCGCTCATGCTGTCATGGTTAAAGATATCGATCTTTTTACCGGACTCTCTTGCTTCAGCAGGCCCTTTTTTAGGCTTTTTCTTTGGTATATACGGTGTTTGATCACCCATGGAAATTCTTGTTCCTGCTCTGACCGGTGCAGGTTTTGCTTTTCTGACGATCTTGATACCTGTACGTGAAAGTACACGTCTTTTTGGTTTCTCTTCGTCACCTGTAGCTGCTGCCGCTTCAGGTTTCTTCGAAACAACAGAAATACCTTTACGCTTTTTCACCTCTTTGGGAGCCACTTTCTCTTCAACAGGCGCAGCTTCTTCCTTGACAGGTGCTTCTTCAACAGCTTTCTCTTCAGTCACTGTTTCAACAACAGCTTCTTCCACAACAGCTTCTTCAGCAGGTGCCTCTTTTTTAGGCATTTGTTTAGGCGTTTTTGTAATAGAACTCTCTTGAACAGGTGCTTTTTCAGCCACGACTTCTTCTTTTACTGCAATTTCTTCCACTTCAGCCTTTTCAGCAGGCTTTGGCTCTTCTGTCACAGTTTCTACCTTGGCTTCTTCAACAACAGGTGCTGCTGTCTCTTCCGCTTTAGGTGCTTCTGAAACGACTTCTGCTTTTTTCTTAACGACTTTGATCTTTGCTCTTTCTCCAGGCTTTTTAAAGCCCTTAGGTAGCGTTCCAGAGATCGCATAATCTACAAGTACCCCGGCATCTTCCATGCTGATAGTACTGTTGGCTGCTTTGACATCAAACCCTAACTCTTTGGCTTTGTCCAGCAAGTCACCATTTGACAATCCTGCTTCATCTGCTATTTCTTGGATCTTAACTTTATCCATTATTCACTAACTCCTTTAAAAGCTTAACAAACCGTTCTTCATCTTGTTTAAAACGTTTCGTTAAGCCTTTGATTTTTTTTTCATTCACACCACACTTATCACAAAGATAAAAGCTTCTACCCCTACCATTGTGCGCAATAACATCGTTACCCTCTAGTTTTAATCGTATCAAACTGGTTTGAGGATGTCTACTACGGCAAGAGATACACATTCGTATAGGCTGTGTTTTTTTCATCGCGTATTATATCCAAAAAGTCATTAACCCAAACAACTTAACTTTTGGTAATGACTCCATTGTTGTCCAAAGTCAGCGTAAACACCCTGAACTGGGGGAATCTGGCCTGTAAAGATTGTGCAATTTTGTCAGCATCTTTGTCATAACAGAGGTTAAAAAACGTAGAACCTGAACCCGAAAGTGTAGACATGAGCGCACCGTGTTTCAGGGCAAGCTTCTGTACATCGAAAAGTTCAGGCATCATCTTCATTCTTCTGGCCTGATGCAATTTGTCTTTAGAAGCAATACGCAAAAGGTCCCAGGATTCTGTCATAAAAAGCCCTGTCATATAGGCAGCTCTTGAAAGAGAGTAGACCGTTTCCTCTTTTCTATACATTTTTGGCAGAACCGTACGTGAGCGTGCTGTGGAAATGGTACGATTCGGTACAACGACCACAGCTCGCAGGTAGTCAGGCATACGTCTCTTCTTTGAGTAGACACGATCACCTTCGACACAGGCCACATTGAACCCGCCCATGACGGCAGGCGTTATGTTGTCGGGGTGGTGTTCATAACGAAGAGCCTGATTTAAGATTTCCCGTTTGTTGTAACGTGTCCCTGCAGCCATATAAGCTCCGCTGAGTGCTGCAACAATGACAGCAGAAGAAGAGCCGAGTCCGCGGGAAATAGGAATACGGTTACGAAATTCAAATCGGAAATTATCTGTTCTGCCGCTCAGTCTTTTGTAGTTTTCATTGAAGATACTCAAAAAAAGTGAATTCTTTTTGATCTTGGGATTTTCAGCCCCTTCACCCTGTGTCGAAATACTCAGAAATTTTGAAGGGGTGATGATGATCTCGTTTCGAAGATCGACGGCGAGGCCAAGCGTGTCAAAACCGGGACCGAGATTGGCCGAGGTTGCAGGTACAGATACAAACATAGATTACTACTTCCGTTAGACAGCCGGCAGATTATACTCAGGGGTTGATTCTTCATCTATAGCAAGATCATGAATACTTTGAGGCAATGTGAATGTCACAGAGACCGGCTGTTCAAATTTTTTTGTCATTATAGTCTCTTTTTCCTTGATAAAATAAAGATTTCCAATGGCTTTGATGGGTTGGGCATTATTTAGCTCAAATGCACTACATCCTCTGCACGTGATCCCTTTAACGGTTTCAATGGTTTTGAGTATGATATAGGTGAGCTTGATAGCCATGTAGGAACCCGGACCACGGGTATAAATGATCTCTGAAATATCATATGTTTTCAGTATATCACTGATAAGCGGTAAAAGGATTTCAGAAATCTTCTTTTCGCTGGAGAATGACTGAATGAGCTTCTCCTCTTCATACACACCTAAAAGAAGGGGTGAGGAGATAGCAACGATCAGCAGTTTGTATTTAGGCAAAGGACTTTTCAAATTCTCTGCTTTCCAACTCTTCTACGGTGAGCAATTCATAATTGCGGCTGTCCGACAGAAGTTTGGTCGTGAGCTGATAGTTAAGGCTATGACTCCCTGCAAAAGATTCATAGGCCGCCAGAATATTATGTCCGGAAACCATCATATCACCCATGGCATCGAGTACTTTGTGTTTGGCAAATTCATTATCAAAACGTAAACCTTCCGGGTTAAGGATCTTGTGTTCATCCAGTCCGATGGCATTTTGCAAGGTGGCGCCCAGTGCCAAATTTTGACTTTGCAGATACTGGATATCTTTGGCAAAGCCGAAGGTTCTCGCTCTGGCGATCTCTTCTATGAAGTTATGGGTAGAAAACTCAAACTTTTCACGCTGCTCACCAATGACCGGATGGTCAAATTTGATCTTAAAATCAAATTTTGCCGTGTCGCTCGGAAGCAGTCTCACGAATTTCTGACCATCGGTCACTTCGACTGCTCTTTTAATGGAAATGATCTTTTTAGGGGCATCGAGTTCTTCAATACCTGCTTCATCCAGTAGGAGACAAAAAGAGATAGAAGAGCCATCCATGATAGGCATTTCATTTCCGTCAACCACGACACGCAGGTTATCGATACCATAGGCATAGAGTGCAGAAAGAAAATGTTCGATGGTAGAGATGAATCCCTTTTCACTGCCGATGACAGTCGCCATACGGGTATCGATGACAGAAGAGGGAGAAAGCGGGATGTTTAATGCAATGTCTTCACGGTAAAAAACAATACCTGCATCTGCAGAGAGCGGTTCAAGTCTAAGCTTGATCGGTTCACCTTTGTGTAAACCGATACCAATGACTTCTACAGGTTTTTTAATGGTTCTTTGCTGCATTCCCGACTTCCTTTCATAAGTTCTAAATATAAAATAGTATTTAATATTTTTATTACTTATAGACTGATTTGCGTATTATACTATAAAATATAAATAATTGCAAACCATGGATATCGGGATATCGGCAATTATACTGTCGCCTTAAGACTTCGCTTTTTCTTTAACAGGCTTTGGTTCAATAATTTCATCTGCCGCTTTAAATACATTGTCAATGAATTTTTTGATCCAGGATTGATCAAACCACTCTACAGGTCTTACTTCTATCCCCTGTACCAGCATACCGAAGTGCAGGTGATCACCCATAGCCAGACCCGTTTTACCGGTTTTGGCAATGACTTGTCCCGCATGTACCTCATCACCCTCGCTGACCAGCAACTGGGAACAGTGCCCGTACAGTGTATAGAGTCCCAGACCATGATCGATCATCGGCATATTTCCGTAAATACCGTTTTCATCTGCAAAAACCACTTTTCCCGCATTGGATGTTTTTATGTCTGCCATGCTGTTACTCGCAAGGTCGTACCCCACATGGTAAGACTCGGAGACGACATTGTCTTTTTTACCATAGTAGTAATAGCGGTGGTCTCCGAAACTGGCGACCTTCTGTCCGTTTCTTAAAGGATAGAACTTCTTTATTTTCCAGGTATCAAGCATATCATCAGATACTTTTGAACTGAGTGCATGAATACGTTTTTCATTGTTCAGACGCATGGTCTCGTTGATCGCTTTGAGTTTTTCAAGTTTGTCTGTAATGCCTGCATATTCAGGGTCAGAGCTGGCAAGGTCTGTGATCTTTCCGTCAATGAACTTGTCTGTTGCTTTAATATAGGATGTTTTGTACCTTGGGTTTTTATGATAAAAAGGTATCTCTGTCACACGCTTATTGCCTGCTTTGTCAATGGCAATGATCTTTGCGGAAAAGGTATCTAT
>JALSUP010000155.1 GCA_027071315.1 Sulfurovum sp. | reverse complement strand
TATGGAAGAATTTTTTCTATTGATTTTATAGAATTTCTCTCAAATGAATGAAGGCATCATTTGAGGAATAATGACTTTAGGTTCTGATTTTGGAATTGGGAGGGTATTTTTAGAGGTGCCCTTAAGATAAATATAAAAAAGAATCGTTTTGATTAGCAAAAAGAAGTAGTGATAAGATCTATCCCTTTGCAATGAACTCAGCTTCGAAATTATACGTTCTTTCCCCCTTGTGAGGACCAAAACCAAACTCCTGAAGCTGCTCCAGATATTCACTCAAACCTCTGTTAAAATCACGGTTGCGCGAAGCAGACTTGATCTTAAAATCAAAAAATCCACTGGGTCGGATAAAGAGTATGACTTTGACTTTTTCACCGGCATATTCACTCTGGGCAGGCCATCCCTCAAGCATACTCTGTACCCTGGCGAGGTAGGCACTCTCCACACCTTTACTGCTGCTCTTCTGATCTTTAAGCGAACGGTTGATGCGTGAAGAGGCAGATTTTTTATCATCTGTCACTTTAATCAAATTCTTTTTCGGTTTTGTTTTAAGAGGTTTGGAACTCACCTGGATCAGATTTTTCTTTTTGGGTGCTTTGACATTGGCAAAGAGGTCTTTTGTGTTGTTATGTTTTTTAGGCTTTGTTTTGTTAACATCTCTTTTTTTGACTCTTTTCTTTTTGACTATCTTCTCTTTAATGACCCTCTTTTTTGTATGCTTTTTAGGTGCTGCCTTTTTCTTCTTCACTGCTTTTTTCTTTTTAGGCAGCTTCTTTTTAGCTTTGACTTTCTCTTTTTTCTTTAGGGGTGAAGAGGAAGAGGAGAGTGCCACTTGAATACGGTGTTCATCTTTTTTCACATAGCGCTTGGCTTTCTCTTCAGACTTGACATTAAAATAGAGAAGGAGCAGTCCTACGACCAACAGGTAGATACCGACAGCCAGCACACCCGGTATCACTCTAAAAGACTTCCTGTCCATCATAGGGTAATGAGCGAGACTTTCACAAAACCTGCGGCTTTGACAGATTTGAGCAGGTACATGACATCTTTATATTTTAACATTTCATCCGCACGGATATAGACTTCTGATTTTTTATCGAATTTGACAGACTGGTTGACAAAGTCATCTGCAAAGGTATCCAGGTCGTAAGTATCTCTGTTAAGATAGATCTTTCTGTTTTTATCCATACGGATCGTCAGTGTTTTTGGTTTTTCAACTTTGACTGTTTTAGAACCCTGGGGAAGATCGATCTGTTCCTGAAAGGTAATAGTAGGTGCAGTGATCATTAAAATGGCCATAAGGACAAGCATCACGTCTACCAGAGGGGTAATGTTCAAGTCCGGACTGTCATCCCATGAAAACATTTAACTCTCCTCGTTGACTTGAGATAAAATGACTTCCGATTGTGAGGAGAGAAGAGAAGAGAGCTCATACGCTTTACGTTTGAGTATCAAATGAAAGGTATAGGCAAAAATAGCCACAGCAATACCTGCAGCAGTGGCAATGAGGGCTTCCGATATGGCAGGTGCCACAACATTCAGGGAAGCAGAAGACTGTGTACTGAGTTTTGAAAAGGTTTCAAGAATACCGATGACCGTACCGAAAAGACCGATGAACGGTGAAGTGGAAGCGATGATCGAAAGCCAGGTCAGGCCTTTGGTAGAAACCCTGATAGCATCAGAAGAGGCTGCTTCCAGAATTGCTTTATTGGGTACGGACACACGTGTCAGATAAGTAAAAATAAGTGAGCTGCTTGCCACTGATTTTGACTGGCCTGTATAGAGTGCTTTTAGTGATTTTGCTTCTGAATGGATACGGGAGTTTATAATAATATATCGGTCTATAAATACCCAGAAAGTGGCTATAAAATAGACTGAAAGCAGCAGCAGTACAAAAATAGTAATGGCACTGCTGTCTGTGAAATAATTAAGCAGAGAGCTCAAATTAGAGAGACTTTCCGATCTGTTCTACTTTAGCTACTGCAGAGGCAATAGCAACATTGGAAGATTCTGCACTTTTAAGAAGTGTTTTAGCATCTTCAAGTGCTTTGGCAAGGTCAGACCCTTCACCAGAGAGAGCAACGGCACCGTCGACGATACATGTTGTTTTCTCTTCATCTACTTTGACGTAACCTGAGTTAATAGCAACTGCTACTTCAGACCCGTCTTGCTTAGTGATGACGATCACACCTGTCTCAAGTAAAGATACCAGCGTAGCGTGTCTCGGTAAAACACCGAATTCACCCTCTGAACCCGGTAAGTTCACTTGTTTCACTTCAGCGTCAAAGATCACGCCATTTGGTGTAACGATTTCTAGCTTCATAAGTTCCATATTTATCCTTTAGAGGACAACGCTGTTATTTAGCGTTGATCTTATCATTTTTAGCAATTGCTTCAGCAATATTACCAACCATATAGAATGCAGCTTCGTTCATATCGTCATATTTACCTTCGAGAAGACCTTTAAATCCTTCGATAGTCTCTTCAAGTGTCACATAGACACCTGGAGATCCTGTAAATACTTCCGCAACGTGGAATGGCTGTGAAAGGTATTTTTCAATCTTTCTTGCTCTTTCAACCACAAGTTTGTCATCTTCTGAAAGCTCGTCCATACCAAGAATCGCAATGATATCCTGAAGGTCTTTATATTTCTGAAGAATCTGCTGAATACCACGTGCCAAGGCATAGTGATCTTCACCAACAATTTGTGGAGAAAGCATTCTTGAAGTTGAATCCAATGGATCCACCGCAGGGTAAATACCTTTTTCAGCAATAGATCTGTTAAGAACTGTTGTTGCATCCAAGTGGGCAAATACAGAAGCAGGAGCCGGGTCAGTCAAGTCATCTGCAGGTACATATACAGCCTGAACAGATGTAATTGAACCTTTTGTTGTCGATGTAATTCTTTCCTGAAGTGCACCCATCTCTCTTGCAAGTGTCGGCTGGTAACCAACGGCAGATGGAATACGCCCAAGAAGTGCAGACATTTCTGAACCTGATTGTGCAAATCTAAAGATGTTGTCGATGAACATAAGAACATCAAGACCCATTTCATCTCTAAAGTACTCAGCCATAGTAAGACCAGTCAGGGCAATACGGTTACGTGCTCCTGGAGGTTCAGACATTTGACCGTAGCACAGTGCCACTTTGTCAAGTACGTTTGATTCTTTCATCTCGTAGTAAAGGTCGTTACCTTCACGTGTTCTTTCACCAACACCGGCAAATACAGAATAACCGGAGTGCTTCAATGCAACGTTGTTGATAAGTTCCATAATAATAACGGTTTTACCAACACCGGCACCACCGAACAGTCCTACTTTTCCACCTTTTGAGTATGGAGCAAGAAGGTCAACGACTTTGATACCTGTTTCAAATACTTCTGTACTTGTGCTTAGCTCGTCAAATGCAGGTGGATCTCTGTGGATCGACCAGTACTCTTTAGCATTTACTTCACCAGCTTCATCGATAGGGTCACCGATAACGTTGAAGATACGTCCAAGAACTTCTTCTCCAACCGGTACTTTAATAGAAGAACCTGTTGCTCTTACTTCTTGTCCTCTTACGACACCTTCACTCATATCCATTGCAATGGTTCTCACTCTGTTATCACCTAATTGTGCTGCAACTTCTAAAACCAATTTTTGCTCTTTACCGTCAACCATGAATGTTGTCTCTAACGCTTCATTGATCTCCGGTAGGTAGTCTGTAAAATCCACATCTAGAACGGGACCTAAGACTTGTACTATTTTACCTGTCATTTCTTCTCCTCTAATTATTTCATTGATTCCATACCACTGATGATCTCGATGAGTTCAGTAGTAATAGATTCTTGTCTTGCTTTGTTATATTTAACATTAAGCTCTTTAACCATCTCTTTTGCATTTGTCGTTGCTGCATCCATTGCCTGCATACGGGCAGAGTGTTCTGCTGCCAATGAGTCAATAAGTGCATAATACATTGAATACTCAACATAACGTTTAACCAATGCATCAAGCAATGTATCATCATCGTCCGGTTCCACTTCAAGTTCTGAGGTAGATGCAACATTCAATTCCAATGTTGACGAATCAACCGGTAGAACCTGATCTTGTCTGATCTCCTGAGTGATCATATTGACATAACCATTATGTACAAGTATGATCTTGTCTGTTTCACCATTCACGTACGCATCTGACACTTCTGTAATAAACTCAGCAGCTTGTGCAAAATCAGGTGCAGCGGAGAGTCCAATAATTTCATCATTCAATTCAACATTGTTGAATTTAAAGAAATCAATTCCTTTTCTACCAACAGCTCTGAGACGTACTTTCACACCTTTGGCTTTGTACTCTTCAATCAATTGTTTTGCTCTCTTGATCGTTTGTGAATTAAATCCACCACAAAGACCTTTGTCAGCCGTAATAAAAACAATATCTACTGTTTTAGGATTTGGAACATCCTTAAAGTAGACATTGTCTATACCGTCTGCAGATGACTGTTGCATTTTTTGAGCGATCTCATTTAAGAGTTCAGTCAATTTTGCAGCATAAACTCTTGAACGCTTAGCAAGCTCTTCTGTTCTTTTCAGTTTAGCAGAAGAGACAAGCTTCATAGCGTTAGTAGTTTTCTGTGTATTCTTAACAGACCCTATCTTACGCTTTATCTCTTTTAAATTAGCCATATTTTAGCCTTTCTTACTCAGCAAATGAAGCTTTGAAATCTTCGATCGCTTTACGTAATTCTGTCTCAGTATCATCCGTGATCTTTTTATCTGTTCTGATCGCATCCAAAACATTTGAATATTTTGCTTCCATAAATGGCATAAGTTCAGATTCAAACTTGGTAACAGACGATACAGCGATATCATCAAGGTATCCATTTGCACCGGCAAAAATAATAACAACTTGCTTCTCAATAGGCACTGGAGCATAAGGCCCCTGCTTCAATACTTCTACCATTCTCTGTCCGCGCTCTAGTTGACCTCTGGTATAGTCATCAAGATCAGATGCGAACTGTGCAAATGCCTGAAGCTCTCTAAATGAAGCCAAATCAAGTCTTAGTGTTCCGGAAACCTGCTTAGTCGCTTTGATCTGGGCAGCACCACCAACTCTCGATACAGAAAGTCCAACGTTAATTGCCGGTCTGATACCTGAGTTGAACAAGTCAGTTTCAAGGAAGATCTGACCATCAGTAATAGAAATAACGTTTGTCGGAATATATGCCGCAACGTCTCCAGCCTGTGTTTCAATGATCGGGAATGCAGTAATTGAACCGGCACCTAATGCATCTGAAAGCTTTGCAGCTCTCTCAAGAAGTCTTGAGTGAAGATAGAAAACATCTCCAGGGTATGCCTCACGACCCGGAGGTCTTCTAAGGATCAATGACATCTCTCTGTATGCAACAGCATGCTTGGAAAGGTCATCATAAAAGATAACAGCATGTCTACCATTGTCTCTGAAATACTCAGCCATAGTCACACCTGCATAAGGAGCAAGGAACTGTAACGCTGAAGAGTCAGCAGCAGAAGCAGTAACGATAATTGTATAATCCATTGCTCCATGCTCTTCAAGTGTTTTTACTGTTGCAGCAATCGTTGAGTTCTTCTGACCGATCGCAACATAAATACAGACAACATCTTGACCTTTTTGGTTAATGATCGTATCGATCGCCAAAGTCGTCTTACCTGTTTGTCTGTCACCAATAATAAGCTCTCTCTGCCCTCTACCAACTGGTACAAGTGCATCAATCGCTTTGATACCGGTTTGAAGTGGCTCATGAACTGATTTTCTTCCCATGATGCCAGGTGCTTTCTCTTCAACAAATCTATACTCTGCTGCTTCAACTGTACCTTTACCATCGATCGGCTCACCAAGTGGGTTAACAACTCTACCCATAAGTGCATCACCAACTGGTGTTTTAAGAAGCTCTCCAGCTCTCTTAACGCTCATACCCTCTTTGATACCTGCACTAGAACCAAGTACAACAATACCTACGTTTGCTTCTTCAAGGTTTAATACCAATCCTTTAGCACCGTTATCAAACTCTACAACTTCACCAGCCATAACATTGTTAAGACCATATACGGTTGTAATTCCGTCTGCGATACCTACTACTTTTCCTATTTCATTAATGTCAACATCAATTTCGAAATTCTCAATTCTCTCTTTGATAATCGAAGATATTTCATCTGCTTGCAATTTATTTGCCACTGCTACTCCTTTACTTTAGATAACTATAAAGATTTCTTAATGAAATCAATTAGTTGTTCTTTAACTCTCTGCTTAGAGAAGTTAACCTCAATACCCAAATCATCAACTGAAACACGCAATCC
>JALSUP010000154.1 GCA_027071315.1 Sulfurovum sp. | reverse complement strand
AAACATGCGACTCATCGACGATCACAAGGTAGTCGTCATGCATGGCTTCAAAATAGTCCATCATGGAGTAAGGTGTCTCTCCGGGTGCTTTGCCCGTCAAGTGACGCGAGTAGTTCTCTATCCCTTTGCACATTCCTGTGGCTTCTATCATCTCAAGGTCAAACTCGGTACGCTGTTTAATGCGGTTGTACTCGATCATACGGTCCTCTTTCTGATAATAAGCAAGTCTCTCATCCAACTCCTCTTCAATGCTCTTCACCGCACGTGCCAACTTCTCTTTAGAAACAATGAACTGATTGGCAGAGTAGATGGTCGCTTCTTTGAGCTCTTCGTGTTTTTCTCCCGTCAGAGAGTTAAATTCATACACGGCTTCTATCTCATCGCCAAAGAACTCTATGCGTATGGCAAACTCTTCAGAGTAGGCAGGGTAAATGTCTATCACTTCCCCATTGACCCTAAAGTCTCCCCTGTCAAAGAATTCGTCATTGCGTTTATAGCCCATGTCAACCAGTCTCAGCAGGAGTGCCTTTTGATTATACTCCTGACCAATCGCCAGTTTCTGCACAATAGAACGGTAATCATCGGGAGATCCCAACCCATAGTTGGCAGAGACCGAAGCAATGACAATGACATCATCATTGGAGAGCAGAGAAGCCGTCGTACTTAAACGCAAACGCTCCAGCTCCTGGTTAATGGACGAATCTTTTTCAATGAAGAGATCCTGTCGCGGTAGATACGCTTCGGGCTGATAGTAGTCATAGTAGGAGATGAAATACTCCACATGGTTGTTCGGAAAAAACGCCTTGAATTCAGAGTAGAGCTGTGCTGCCAGCGTTTTATTATGCGTCATGATCAGCGTCGGCTTCTTAGTCTTCTCAATGACCTTTGCCATTGTATACGTTTTTCCCGATCCCGTCACCCCCAACAAAGTTTGGTACTGATTGCCGTCTTCAATAGATTTCGATAACTGTTCAATGGCAGTAGGCTGGTCACCGGAGGGTTTGTAAGGGCTGTTAACAGTAAAGTCTGGCATTAAAACTCCGTTTCTGAATTAGAAATTAGAATGTAGAAATTAGAAATGATTGTTTGCATTTTTCAAATGCCTTTATTTTTTATTGTTTTGGTAATTGAAACTAAAAGACTGACAAGTTCTTTAATATCTGAAATGAGACTATTGAACATTTTTTTCATTAGAAAGGTATTGGGTTAATTTGACCACTCTTATGGAGAATGCATAGCTTTTATCATAAAGTATATTGTTTTTTTGCACAGTACACACCATTTTTTATTAAATTTCTAATTTCTAATTTCTAATTTCTAATTCTTCTGCTATTATAACACAACAAAATATTACGGAGAACGAAATGTCAGCATTACAAAAGTTACAAGAGAAGATCGAGCAGTGGAGAGTAGACCATGAAGCTATTAAAAGTGAAAATGCACAGCTTAAAGTTGAGTTGGAGAATGCTTCGGGTTCACAGAGTGAAAAAGACTCTATTATAGAAACACTCAGAAGAGAACTTGAAGAGAAAGATGCTGAGATCGAGAAGATCATTGCACAAGTCGAAAGTTTATTATCGTAAACTTTTTTGAATTAGGAGTGACACCATGAAACAAGTTGGACTGACCGTATCGGGTAACCGCTACGAGATCAAACTCGAAGATGATTTTGCAGACTTTGTCAACAAAGACCTGCAAGATGCCGGAGTGAACCTGCATACCGACAATAAACCGGACAAACTGCTCAAAGCCTACCTGCGCCTTGCCAAACAGGCCACCTCTTACGAAGATGAAATAGAGTTACTTATTGAAACACTCGATGGTTTATAATAGAATATAACTTTTTCTGATTTTGATTTTATACTATTTTAAGCTTAAGAGGGGTAATCTCCATATTAGGCCAGTTATTGAATTGGACCTAAAAATTTTACACAGGAGTTTATCATGAACAACATGAGACGCGGATTTACAATGATCGAATTGGTTTTCGTAATTGTTATTATTGGAATTTTGGCGGCAGTCGCACTGCCTAGAATGGTTGGAATGCAGGATTCTGCTAGGGCAGTAAAAGCAGCAGAGTTTGTATCTTCTTTGAACAGTATTGTAGGACCAAGCTTGCAGACAAAAGCAGCCATTGGCTATGACGGTTCAGTTAATGCTTATATTACTGGTGAGACAGATCCTAATAAAAAGAAATTATCTTACTATATGGAGCTTCCTGATGGATTTAGCGAGCTATCTGCAATTAATTGTGCTTCGCCTACTGCAGCTCCTACTACTTCTACTGCAATCCTTTCTAATGCTGAGAATAGTTTATATGTCCATTGTCGTGATGGAAATTCAACAGATGTAATTCGTTTCTGGTATTCCACGAAAGTTGTACCAACAGCAACAGACTGGAATGTTAGTCGCGCAGATATCAACTAATACAGTTGTTTTTTACTTGATCCCCACGTTTAACGTGGGGACAATCCTTAATTTAGAACAAAATATAAATAATAAATCAATAGTCGTATTCATTTATTATTTATATATTCAGGAGGTCCCTCATGAAAAATGCATTTACCATGATAGAGTTAGTGTTTGTTATTGTTGTCATTGGTATTTTGGCTGTGGTCGCTGTGCCAAAACTGGCACCGCTTGTCGATACGGCCCAACTGGGTAAAGCTAAAGCAACATTGGCTTCTGTACGTAGTGCCATATCTACAGAACGTCAAAAGCGAATTTTGCAGGGTAAATTTAAGCCACTCACAGATCTTGGTGACAGTACGTATGCCTTTAACACATTTGGAGATGCAGATGGAGATACCGCTGATGAGGTACTTGATTATCCTGTGCCAAATTGTGCTTCAAACAGTAGTAGTCATTGTTGGAAAAGAATAACGGGAACAACCTACAGATATCAATTTACTTCCTCCTCTGATGCTGCAAATTTTTCACTGGCGAACAATCGTTTAGATTGTTCTGATACTGACACAGCAAAGTGCCAGATGATATCTAGGTAATATAAATAATTGTAAAATGTTTTACAATCAATGCAGGCAATCGTAGGGTGTCAATTCATTGCACCAAAAATATGCAGACTATATAAACCAAAAATGCATCGTGTCATTGTATGCATGTTGTGAAGGTGCAATTAAAATGACACCCTACGGAAAACCAATCATCATACAGACAAAAACAATATTCAGGGTCAAGGGCAACCACGAGGGATTGCCCCTACAGACATAGACTTGCTGATCATCTTGGAAAAGTTAAGAATAAATATATGTAATATACAGTAATATAATCCTATATATTTAAGGATTATGAATGAAATATCTAAAAAGAGCCATAAGGGAAGATATAGATCACTATTTGCAATATTTTCCTGTATTGCTCATATCGGGTGCCAGGCAAGTAGGCAAATCTACTTTGGCATTACATTTAGGTATAAAAACGTATATTACACTTGATGATATAAACATGTATCAGATGGCAAAAAATGATCCTAAAGGTTTCATAGAACATCTTGAAAAACCAGTCATCATAGATGAAGTACAACGATTACCACAACTGATGATAACGATTAAAGAGTATGTAGACAAAGAACGAAAAAATGGAGAATTTATCTTGACCGGTTCGGCTTCACTTTCCGGATTTAAAGATATTTCTGATTCTTTAGCCGGGCGTATTGGTATTGTTGAACTCTATCCTTTAAATCTTAAAGAAAAGTACGAGAAAGAAGGGAATATTGTCGATATTTTTTCCCAGGATTTAGATGCTTTTGTATTGAAAAAATATTCCAACAGCAGCATAGCACAAAATATCATAGATGGCGGATATCCGGAAATACTTAAAATAGATAATCCAAAAGCCAAATACCTTTGGTTCAGTTCTTACATACGGACGTATATAGAATCTGATGTCAAAGAGTTGGCGAACATACGAAACATGGATAAGTTTATCAACATGTACAGACTGTGTATGTTACGAAGCGGCAATATATTTAATCAGCATGAACTTCAAAAAGAGTGCGGGTTGGATAATAAAACGTTCTCCAGCTACTTTTCAGTGATGGAGCATACCTATCAGGTACAAAAATTGCAGCCATTTTTTAAAAATGAACTTAAAAGACTCGTAAAATCCCCTAAAATATATGCTGTTGATACAGGAGTCTTATGTCATTTATTGCGTATTGAAGAGTTAGAATCCTACCACAGTTCGCCCTATAAAGGTGACATCCTGGAAACATTTGTGTATGCAGAGTTGCTTAAAGCAATGACGTATGCAGATCGTAGAGCAGCACTTTCCTACTATAGAACAAGTGATAAGAAAGAGATAGATTTTATTTTAGAATTTTCAAATATGGTCATTGCTATAGAGGTGAAGTCTTCCAAGAGTGTATCAAGAAGTGATTTTAAACATATCTATCATTTAGCCAAAGAAATACCAAACTCATTTGGAAAAGGAATAGTCCTCTATAATGGAGAAGACTTTTTAAAGTTAGATGAAAATATGTATGCCATTCCGTTTGGATTTTTGATATAGTGAAATATTATGAAATAGTTTTACTGCGCTCAAGTGCACCGACACTCACTTACTCATCATCCAAACATTTACCTGTGGGTTCTATCATTTCTGTCCCGTTAAAAAGTACAGTCAAAGATGCTGTTGTCATAAAAGAGATGGAAAAACCCACTTTTGAAACAGCAGAGATCGTTTCTGTATCGGAAAAAATATATAGTACTGAACAAATTGAGTTAGCTAAGTTCATTTCAGAGTATTATTTTTCTTCGTTTTCGGAGGCGATCTCGCTCTTCCTCCCTTATTATCGTAGGGGTGCCCCTTGTGGGTACCCAAATATGCAAAATAATATTCAGGATCAAGGGCAACCACGAGGGATTGCCCCTACGTTGTCAGAGATTCAAAAGAAAGCTTATGAAGAACTTCTGCAAAAAGACCGTGCATTACTTTTTGGTGTGACAGGTTCGGGCAAAACAGAGATCTTTATCTCTCTCATGATAAAGATGATGGAAGAGGGTAAAACCTCTATTTTTCTGATGCCGGAAATTTCTTTGACACCGCAGATGGAGAAGCGTTTGAAGGTTTATTTCGGGGATGCTGTGGCGATGTGGCATTCGAAATTGACGAAGAAAAAGAAAACGTCTATTCTTGAAGGCATTGAAGCCGGCGAGATACGCATTATTGCAGGGGCACGTTCGGCACTTTTTGTGCCGCTTTCCAACCTGGGGCTCATCATTGTTGATGAGGAGCATGACGACTCTTACAAGGCGATGACACGACCGCGTTACCATGCGCGTGATGTGGCGGTGCTGATGGGGCAGAAGTTGGGGGCAAAGGTTTTGTTGGCCTCAGCCACACCCTCCATGACCTCTTATAAAAAGTTCGACGTGGTGAAAGTTGAAAAACCCTATGTAGTCACCAAGAAGCGTTATCAGTTCATTACCGGAGACCGTATTTCTGCACCTATGCTGAAAATGCTGCATCAAAACTTTGCGAAAAAAGAGCAGTCGCTGCTTTTTTTGCCGACCAGAGGGAATTTCAAGTATCTTTACTGTGAAAACTGCGGTAAAACACACCTTTGCCCCTACTGTTCTGTAGGCATGGCATTGCACAGACAGCGCAGGCATTTGAAGTGTCACTACTGCAACTTTACGGAAGCCATACAGGATACCTGTACGCATTGCGGGCATGCACCTTTAAAGAGTGAACGTATGGGAACGCAGGAAGCCATAGAAGTCATTGGTACTGCGGTGGAAGGCATCGCCATAGAGCAGTTCGACAAAGACAGCATCACCACAGCCAAAAAACTCAAAGAGGCACTCAATCGCTTTGAATGCGGAGAGAGTCAACTGCTGCTTGGTACACAAATGCTGAGTAAGGGGCATGACTATGCCAACATTACCCTTTCAGTCATCATGGGGCTGGATTACATTTTGGGTTTGGCGGACTACAGGGCAAGAGAACGTGCGATGTCTCTACTCTTTCAAATTGCAGGACGTTCCGGAAGGGCCAAAGAGGCCAATGTTATTGTCCAAACTGGGGATGCAGAATTTTTCAAAAGCTATCTGCATGATTATGAAGAGTTCATCAAAGATGAGTTAGCATTTCTGGAAGTGGCGAACTATCCCCCTTTTGCCTCTCTTGCACGCATACTCATTGCCCATAAAGATGAAAGCAAAGCAGGGAAGATCACCCTCGATACCGTCACAAAACTCAAAGCCTTTGAGGAGATTGAAATCGTCGGACACGGCAAAGCACCGGTAGAACGGATTGCAAACAAATATCGATTTAATATTTTATTGCGTGCTAAAAACAGAGTGCCGCTCTTGAAAGCTTTACATGCTGTGGATTGCAGGGAGATAGAAATAGACATGGATCCTGTCGAATTTTCGTAAAATTCGAAGTGAATAGTGAATAGTTAATAGTGAATAGTGGGTTTTTTGGATAAAATTATTTTATGAGTATATTGGCTGATAAGAGTTATAAGTTTGCAATTAGAATTGTTAAGTTAAATAGATATTTGACAAAAGAGCAGAAAGAGTATACGTTAAGTAAGCAGCTTTTACGTTCTGGTACAGCGATAGGTGCATTGGTTGCAGAAGCACAGTATGCCCAGTCTAAAGCAGATTTTATCAATAAAATGTATATTGGACTGAAAGAAGCAAATGAAAGCAGATATTGGATTAGACTTTTAACAGACTGTCAATATATTACAGAAGCAATGTCAAAAAGTATTTTTGACGATGTAGAAGAATTAATCAAAATGCTCACAAGTAGCATTAATACAACAAAAGAAAAAATAAATGAAAACTAACTATTCACTATTCACTATTCACTATTCACTCTCTTCTTGTGAGGTATCTCGATGAAAGAGAGATATATCACAAAGAAGATCTACGTCGGCGATGTTGCCATAGGCGGTGATGCACCTATTTCTGTGCAGTCTATGACGTATAGCGATACGCACAATGTAGCCGATACAGTCGAGCAGATAAACCGTTTGCATTTTGCTGGAGCTGACTTAGTACGTGTTGCAGTACCTGAAATGCAGGATGCTTTGGCGTTGAAAGCCATTAAAGAGCAGATCTCTCTGCCTTTGATCGCAGATATTCACTTTAACTATAAGTTGGCGCTGGAAGCAGCGAAGTGGGTAGACTGTATTCGTTTTAATCCGGGGAATATCGGAGAGAAGAACCGTATTAAAGAGATCGTGAAGGCTTGTCAGGAACGCTCTCTTCCTATTCGCATCGGGGTGAATGCCGGGTCGCTTGAGAAAGAGTTTGACCAGAAATACGGTGCCACAGCAGAGGGTATGGTCGCTTCGGCAGAGTATAACATCAAATTTTTGGAAGACCTTGGGTTTACAGATATTAAAGTGTCTCTCAAAGCGTCAGATGTGGACAGAACAGTGGATGCATACAGGATGTTACGACCTAAAAACAACTACCCGTTCCATCTGGGTGTCACGGAGGCAGGGACGATCTTTCATGCAACGATCAAATCCTCCATCGGTTTGGGAACGCTTTTGCTTGACGGTATCGGTGATACGATGCGTGTCTCCATTACCGGTGAACTTGAAGAAGAGATCAAAGTGGGGAAAGCCATACTGAAAGACTCGGGACGCATTAAAGAGGGCTTGAACATTATTTCCTGCCCGACCTGTGGGCGCATAGAAGCGGATCTTGTGACAGCTGTAGCAGAAGTTGAGAGAAGAACAGCGCACATAAAAACCCCTATGGATGTCTCTGTCATGGGCTGTGTGGTCAATGCCATCGGTGAGGCGAAACATGCTGATGTTGCCATAGCCTACGGAAAAGGTGCAGGGCTGGTAATGATCAAGGGGGAAGTGGTGGCCAGACTTCCCGAAGAAGAACTGGTCGACAGATTTGTGAGTGAAGTGGAGAAATTTGCCGGGGAAAACAAATAATGGAGAACATGTACAATCTCAACATTGAGAGGGCTGTTCTCTCTGCCATTATTTTTGACCCGGAAACCTATGAAGAGATCGCTTCAAAGTTGAACCATCAGGACTTTTATTTTCCTTTTCATCAGCATGTCTTTCTCTCCATGGAAGAGTTGAACCGCGAAGAAAAACCCATAGATGAAGAGTTTTTAAAAAGTAAACTGCAAACCATGGGCAAGTTCGATGAAGTGGCCATGCTTGACCTTCTCTCTGCCAACCCCATTTCCAATACGGCTGCGTACCTCACGGAAATTAAAGCAAAGTCCAGTAAACGTGCCCTGGCAACCCTCGCCACGGAGATCAAAAAAGTCGTCATAGAAGATGACCTTCCTGCCGAAGAGGTGATGAACCTGGTAGAGAAAAAACTCTATGAGATCACCCAGAACAATACCAATGAAGACTTTAGAGAGTCTAAAGAGATCACTCTTGCCATGATGGATGAGATCAACCGTTTAAAAGCATTGGGTAATTCAAAACTCATCGGTACAGACACAGGCTTTAAAAACCTCAATGATAAAACATCCGGTTTTGGTAAGGGAGACCTTGTCATCATCGCAGCGAGGCCGGCGATGGGAAAATGTCTTGGTAAAGGTACCAAAGTATTAATGTTTGACGGTTCTTTGAAAAAAGTAGAAGATGTCATTGTCGGTGACATCTTAATGGGTGATGACTCTACGCCACGGCATGTACTTTCTCTTGCACGGGGGGAAGAGGAGATGTACTGGGTGAGACAAAATAAGGGGATCGACTACCGTGTCAATAAATCACATATACTTTCTCTTAAAAGATCACGGAATGAAGGCGGGCATAAACATGGAGATGTACTTAACATAGAAGTTGTAGATTATGTAGAGAAGAGTGATAAATTCAAGAGTAATTACAAAGGCTACAAGGTAGCTGTAGATTTTGATGAGAAAGCGTTGGAGATAGAACCCTATTTCCTTGGACTCTGGTTGGGGGATGGTAGAAGTTCTGATGTGCGTATTGCCACAGAAGATGATGAAATTGTTGAATATTTGCAGGCTTATGCCTATAGCTTAGATAAAAAACTGCACCGTTATGAAGTCGTTGGAAAATGTACGATGTACGGTATTACCAATATTCAGAAAGAGGGTGCTTTAAGAGATGTGAGTCACTCTCTTCAGGGAAAACTGCGAACATTGGGTGTGCTGGACAATAAGCATATTCCTCAGGATTACCTGGTGAACAGCAGAGAAAAACGACTGGAACTTCTGGCTGGACTGATAGACAGCGATGGTTATTATGATGATGAATTTCATGTGATGGAAATAGTGCAAAAGAGAGAATCTTTGGCACAGGAGATCAAGTTTCTGGCAGACTCTTTGGGCTTTAGGGTTTCTCTTAAAGCAAAAAAGGCAAGTATTAAGTCTATTGGCTATGAGTGTGAAGTTTTCCGTGTAAGAATTGTCGGTGATCTTGATATGATCCCTACAAAAATTGCAAGAAAGAAAGCCAGACCATTGCTCTCTAAACGAGAGCATAAGCATACAGGCATTAGGGTGGAATATGATAAAGTCGATAGCTATTACGGTTTTGTACTGGATGGAAACCACCTTTTTCTACTGGAAGATATGACGGTCACACATAACACGGCACTTGTGTTGAACATGGCACTCAAAGCCATAGAACGTAACGAAGGTGTGGCATTTTTCTCTCTGGAAATGCCTGCGGAACAGTTGATGTTGCGATTGTTGTCTGCGAAGACTTCTATACCGCTTCAGGCGCTCAGAGTGGGTGACTTGAGAGATGAACAGTGGTCACAGTTGTCTGCCGCGACAGATGAACTTTCACAAAAGAAACTTTTTGTCGATGACGGCGGGTATGCGACGATCCACCATGTACGTTCCAAACTGCGTAAGTTGAAGTCACAGCACCCGGAAATTTCCGTGGCGATCATTGACTACCTGCAGTTGATGTCTGGTGAAGGGCGAGAGGGGAGACAGCAGGAAGTTTCTGAAATCTCCAGAGGGTTAAAACAGCTGGCAAGAGAGTTACAAATACCTATCGTGGCACTTTCGCAGCTGAACCGTGGGGTAGAGAGCAGGGATAACAAACGCCCGATGCTTTCCGACTTGCGTGAATCGGGAGCCATCGAACAGGATGCTGATATTATTCTTTTTGTCTACCGTGACGATGTCTATAGGGAAGCTCAGGAGAAAGAGAAAGAGATGAAAGCCAAGGCTGAAGGAAAAGAGTATACTTCAGAATTTAGGAAAAAAGCAGAAGAAGATGCAGAGATCATCATAGGAAAACAGAGAAATGGACCTACGGGGACTGTAGACCTTGTTTTCCAAAAGAACTTTACCCGCTTTGTGGACAAGGTGGCTGGCCCTGCCTTCGAAGTGGTGTATGAAGAGGGTGACATCCCTGCCAATACAGGAAACATTGAGTTGCCTCCGATTTAACACAGAGGCAGCATGTTAGAAAAACCTGAACTTTTCGATACGCAAAAAAGCTTTATCTATACCCTGCTTGTCCTGGTCTCTGTGATCACAGTCCGACTTTTTTTCAGCTATCAGGAGTATAGTGAATTCATTTCCAAACCTTTCTACTTTACAGAAGCAAGCGTTTTGAATGCCTATGAAAAAACAAAACACGGAAAGCGCTACACCGTACTGAAACTCCGGTCAGATGAGGGCTTTACCTTTTACACGACGACCCATAAAAAAGAGAATTTTCAACATCAGAAACTGCGCATTCAGATTTTCCCAAGTGCTGACATAGCTTTTAAAGACTATCTGGGTATTTTCTATGTGAAAAGCCGTATTAAAGAGCGTACGGCACTTAGTTCTACAGCGAAAGACAAAGTCTTGGAAAAAGTAGCCAGGCAGCATGATGACCCTGCCATGCAAAGCTTTTACAAGGCCATACTTTTCGCCACACCGGTCGACAAAGCCCTGAGAGAGAAGATCTCGCTCCTGGGGGTGAGCCATTTGGTTGCACTAAGCGGTTTTCACCTGGGGATACTCTGGGCTCTGGTCTATGGATTATTCCTCCTGGCGTACAAACCTTTACAGCAGAAATATTTTCCCTACAGACATGCCCTGCTCGATGTGGGTCTGCTCACGGTACTTGTCCTGGGTGCCTACCTCTGGTTTGTAGATTTTCCTCCCTCTCTTTTACGCTCTTATACCATGCTTGTGGCGGGATGGTTTGTCATTTTAATGGGTGTAGAGTTGCTGAGTTTTAAATTTTTGACAACTGTTGTCTTCCTCCTGGCAGCGCTGTTCCCCTCTCTGCTTGTCTCTTTGAGCTTTTGGCTTTCCGTTGCCGGTGTCTTTTACATTTTCCTGCTGCTTCACTATACAAAACATTTGTCAAAGTGGCTTATCACTTTGCTGGTCATTCCTCTGGGGATATTTCTTCTGATGCTGCCTATTGTGCATATGATCTTTGATGTAACGAGCGGGTATCAGCTTCTGTCACCTCTTTTGTCTCTGCTGTTCATCCCTTTTTACCCTTTGGTGATGTTCCTTCACCTTATAGGTTTGGGGAATTTGTTGGACAGTACTTTAATGGCACTGTTCTCACTGCCTGAAGAGAGTGTTTCCCATCTGCTTCCCTGGTGGTTAGGTTTGCCTTATATGGGACTTTCTCTATGGGCTGTTTTCAATCAAAAAGCATTTATGGCGTTGCTGGGTGCGGCGAGTGTATACGCGGTGTATCTTTTCATATAATTCACCGTTGAGGGTGAAGAGTTAGATCTCGTCCACTTCATCTTTTTTGTCCAGGAGGTAACAAAATCTTAAGCCATGCAGGAAGATGGCCCAGGAGATGTAGATCCATAAAAGAAAGAAAAGTACAGTACTGATGCTGCCGTAAACAGAAGTATAGGTCTTGTTGTGAACGACATAAAAAACAAAACCGCTTTTAGAGAGATACCAGATAAGCGAAGCAATAAAAGAACTGACAAGGGCTGCGCGTTTTTTAATGTTGGTATTGGCCGAGAGCTGGTAAGCGATGTAAAAAGCAGACCAGACAATGGTGTAGGGGAGAATCGCGTAGAGATGTATGGCAGAGGTGACAGAGGTTTTATCGAGATAGCTTTGAATAAAAGAGGAGAGATAAAAAGAGGCTCCCATCATGGTTGGCAGTAAAATGATCAAAAGAAGATAGGTTTTAATACTTTTTAAGATCCCCCTGCTCGGCAGTTCAAAGATATCGTTCACAATATAGTCATAGTTCTTGAAGAACATAATGGCGGCAAAGGTGACATAGAAAGCACCGACCATTCCCAGTTTGTCAGAGTTGGCAATAAAGGTGTTGATGCTGTCCATGATCTCTTTGGATTGCGTGGGTAAAAGGTTGGCAAAAATGAGTGCCTGTACATTGTCATACATTTCATTAAAGAGCGGCAGCGTTGTAAATACATAAAGGAGTATGACAAGCAGAGGAATAATGGAGAAAATGGTGTTCCAGCTGAGACTGGAGGCATAATAGCCCAGTCTTTCATCGAGCAAGTCTTTAAAAAAGTCCCTTAGAAAAACATAATAGTTTCCCAGCAGTTTTCTGGTTTCACTTTTCTCGACTTGGTTGTTCCCGATTTTTCTCTCTTTGGCTTGCATCATCGTTTAGGCGTTTGGCAATCCCATTTTTCCCGGGTTTAAAATATTGTTCGGGTCAAATGCTTTTTTGATATCCTGGAAGAGCGACAACTCCATCTCATTGAAGGCAATGTTCATAAACGGTGCTTTTGATGTACCGATACCGTGTTCGCCGGAGAGTGTTCCGCCCATGTCAACCACAAGTTCAAAGATCTCCTCAATGGCTTTATGCCCCTCTTCAAGCTGCCTGGCATCGCTGCCGTCAACCATGACATTGACATGAATGTTTCCGTCTCCAGCATGTCCGAAACAGGGCACTTTAAAGTTATACCTGTCTCCAATTTCATAAATACGTTTCAGGGCTTCAGGAAGCATGGAACGGGGTACAGAAATATCTTCATTGAGCTTTTTGCTTCCAAAGATGGTAATGGAGGGAGACGCATTACGTCTGGCATACCAGAGTCCATCTCTCTCCTTGGCATCATGGGCAACAACAAACTCCTGTGCACCGTTCTCCTTGAATGTTCTTTCAAGAATTTCCAGCTGCAGGTCCACTTCCTGTGTCACATTCCCGTCGACATCTCCAATGAGCAGGGCTCCGGCATCTTCAGGAAGGTCAACGCCCAGTTTCTCTTTGAGCGCCTGTACGACCAGGGAGTCCATGAATTCCATGGCCACAGGGTTTGCCCCTGCTGCCAGTGATTTGAAGACGGCATTCATCGCATCATCGACAGAAGGGAAAATACCCATGTAGGCTTTGGTGAATTGCGGTTTTGGTATGAGTTTCAGGGTAATTTCGCTAATGACAGCGAGGGTCCCTTCCGAAGCGATGAGAATACCCGCTATGTTATAGCCGGCCACATCTTTAATGGTGCGTTTTCCTGCACGGATAATGTCTCCGTTCGGACGTACTGCACGCAGTGCCATAACGTAATCTTTGGTAATACCGTATTTTGCGGCACGCATACCGCCGGCATTCTCAGAGACATTTCCCCCAAGTGTGGAGTACTCTTCAGAGGCAGGATCCGGCGGGTAAAAGAGACCCACTTCTTCTACGGCGCGCTGCAGGTCCATGTTGACCACACCCGGTTGTACCACGGCAACCATGTTCTCCATATCGATCTCAAGTATCTTGTTCATATGCTTTTCCATCGCAAGGGTAATACCCCCGTTGGTAGGCAGGGCACCGCCTGTAAAGCCTGAACCGGCACCGCGGGGTGTAATGACAATGCCATGATGGTTACAGTAGACCAGAATACGGCTGACATCTTCTTCGTTTCTCGGAAATACCACAGCATCGGGCTCAAAGCGTGTACGGGTTGCATCGTATGAGTAGGCGATCATGTGTGCCTTGTCATCATAGACATTCTCGTTACCGACAAGGTCTTCCAGGGCTTTTTTATGTTTAGGGTCTAACACTTATAAGGTCTCCATGAGGTTGTAGTAGGTTCCTGTTGCAGACTTTGAGAACCAGCCTGAATTAATTTTGTCGAAACGCATAAAGAAGGGGAACTGGGCTTTGGCAGGCAGACCGCTGATCCCCTTCTTGCCCACATGCTTCCCTGAAATAGGATCAAGCAGTACCACGGCACCTTTTTTGATGATGTAAATAAGACCTACCTGGTACTTTTTTGCAAAGCTTGCAAGGTTTTGACGTGTGGGGATTCCTTCACCTTCCTGTGAGAGGTACAGTGCATAAAGGTCCGGGTGGATCCATGTTCTGGAGGCTGATGATGTGGCTTTCGCATAGCTGTCCGCATCGGGTGCAAGTACAAGTACATTGCTGTAGAGGTATCCTCCAATGACCTTGTCTCCGCGTGCAACAGGCGTGTTGATAGTCGGCAGGTTGTCGTGTTCTATGACATCGTTGTCTCCAAGTGTGGCATGCCCGGCAGAGGTCTGGATGATACGGTTGGTAATAGCCTGCAGTCCCTGACCGTAATTGTGAATGACCACGCCACTCATACCGTTGACCGGAAATGAAGAGCGCAGAATGATGTTCTTACCTGAAACACTTGCGACAGAAGTGGTGACAGTTGAAGGGAAAAAACCTGCAAATAAAGGCAGAGCGGTTAAAGCGATAAGTGCTATTTTAAGCATATCGATCCTTTTATATTTTATGTGTTAATTATTTTAATTATACTAGCAAAATATTAAAAGTCCAATGATTGAGTGAGAGCCATTAGTTAAATTTGGTATAATAAGCGCTATTGAGTGTTGTCACAGCCTGTTTCACTACCGTTTCAGCTGTTGACTGCCATAGATTCGGGAGTGTAATGAAGTATATTTTAATAGTGGCAATGCTGGTACATTTTTTGTTCGGGGCAACAGTGTATCACAAAGAGTGGCAGGAGGGGCAGACCTTTTCTGCGTACCTGAAACAGAACAATATCTCTTCAGACTTTTTAGAGTCCATTTCCAAAGAGGATCAGAAATTTCTGCTTGAAATACGAAACAAATACAAATTTTATGAATTGAAAAATGATGCAGGCATACTACTGCAGGCTTTGATCCCTATCTCCGTAGAGATGCAGATACACATTTACAGAAAGCGTAACGGGGATTCCTACGGCTTCGATATTATTCCTATTGCCTATAAAAAGAAATCTTATTTTGCCAAAGTCGTCATTGAAAAGAACCCTTATACCGATACGCTAAAAACGGTTAATCAGCCCAGTGTTGCCAAAAAACTTGCCAGGGTTTTTCAGGGAGATGTGGATGCAAAGAAACTGAAAAAAGAGGATCAAATTGCCTTTGTCTATGCCCAGAGAACCAGACTGGGACTACCGTATGCCATGCCGAGAATAGAAGTCGTAAGAGTGACACGGGGGGAGAAACATAAATTTATCTATGTTGATGAAAACGGTCTGGGTTACAAAGAGACGGCAAAAAAGATCTCTTATACAGTGATGGGGAAAAAGAAGGTGACCTATACACGTAAAGTAGCAGCGACTAAGGCAGAAGCGCGATTTGGTATGCCTCTGCACCATATACGTATCACTTCGAGTTTTTCATACCGGCGCTGGCATCCTATTTTGCATCGTTACAGACCTCACCACGGTACGGATTTCGGGGCGAGAAGAGGTACGCCGCTTTTGGCTGTAAACGCCGGTGTAGTGAGTTTTTCCGGTCGTATGGGCGGGTACGGAAATGTGGTGAAGATCAAACACCCCGGTGGATATGAGTCTCTCTATGCCCATCAGAGCCGTCGACGTGTCAAGAAAGGGCAAAGGGTCAAAAAAGGACAGGTCATAGGCTATGTCGGAAGTACAGGAAGAAGTACGGGACCACACCTGCATTTCGGGCTTATGAAGAACGGCAGATGGGTTGACCCTATGAAAGTGTTGAAAAAGAAGTCTATCAAGACATCTATTCTTAAAAAATTCACACGCTATGAAGATGTGCAGAAAACAAAATATAAAGATGTCGATATGGAAGAGATCAAAAGAGAGAGAGCCAAGCTCATGAAGTTTGTTGATGAAAATGCTGTAACTTACGTTTGGGATACATCGAAATTTTTAATGGTCACAGTCAATGAAAAAGAGAAATTCTCTAATGCACAGTGAGATCAGTGATTTTAAACTCAACCCTCTGACCGATCCGAAGTTCATCTCTACAGCTTTGGCGACGTATAGACAAAACGGTATCACTAAAGACTGGGAAGTGGTGCAGGCACATGATTCTGTGGCGATTCTCATTTATCATAAAGAGAAAAAGAGTTTTGTCCTGGTCAAACAGTTCAGACCGGCAGTCTATGTGAACAATCATGAGGGCATGTCTGTTGAACTCTGTGCGGGTATTGTAGACAAAGAGATGAGTTTGCAGCAAATTGCACAGGAAGAGATAGAAGAGGAGTGCGGTTACGCTGTCCCTCTGGAAAAAGTAGAGAAAATTACTTCTTTTTACACTTCTGTGGGCTTTGCAGGCAGTAAGCAGACACTCTATTATGCAGAAGTGACTGAGGCTATGAAAGTGTCAGAAGGCGGCGGGGTCGATGATGAACTGATTGAAGTCATCTATCTGCCTGTTGCTGAAGCAGAAGCATTGATAGTCGATGAATCAGTTGTGAAAACACCGGGACTGATGTTCTCTTTTGTCTGGTGGAAGCAAAAGTAGACTGTGCTTTAATCCTCTTTTACCTGTGTGTAGGCTGCGTAGTAGGTACTTCCGTCTGAAAAACTGTTCACGGTCAGTTTTGAAAAGTTTTCAAGGTAGTCCCAGAAGTTGTCTATCAGCCCCTGATCGACCCCTTTTAATTCCTGAAGTGCTTCTCTCATGGTACCCAGCCACTCAATACGTGATTTCTCCGTAATGGAAAAATCATCATGAATACGGATCATGTATTCATTCAGATCAACACCCTTTGATTCGCCTTCATAAACTTTCGGTCCCCCGCAGATCTGAATGAAGAATTTGGTATTTTTCACCTTAATTGCTTCAAACTCCTCTTCATCCTGTGGAAAAAAGTGGGCAATGTCACTCTCATAGATCTTGTCATAAAAGTTGTACATGAGTGCTCTCATGCCCTCTTCTCCGCCTACAGCATTGTAAAATTCTATGGCAGGGTTGTGAAAGTGAACGGCTTCCCCTTTTTCTACGGGTGTAATTTCCATTGACATGATGTTTTCCTTATCGTAAATAGATAGGGTACCTCTAATAATAGGTAATACCCACAATGGGTTTTACAAATGTAAGATTGTGCAAGAGATTTATGAGTCCTAGCCATAGCTAAGACGAAGTAAATATCTTGTGCAAGATTGCGTTTGCAAAGCCCACCCTTCGGGCATCACTAGCTTTTCTCTATGCGTCGTTACTCTTTTTCGACTTAGCTACGACTAGGACTTCAAAAGAGTGCCTAGCCTAGACAAAAGCTAGAGATGTTGTGGGTATTACCTATTATTAGAGGTGCCCTGTGTGATTATAGTTAAACTAGCTTAATCACAATATCGCTTTAAAAGACAGTCATAGTTCTCAATGCGTCTGTCACGCAAGAATGGCCAAATGTCTCTCACTTCTTTGGTCCGCTCATGCAGTACAGTCGCATAGTGTATGCCTTCGCTGTTGTTGTCTGCTTCTGTCAGCATTTCACCCTGTGCCCCGCAGACAAATGAATTCCCCCAAAAACGTGTACCTGCCATAATACCCGAACTGTCTGCTTCAAATCCGACACGGTTACAGGAGATGACAGGAATGGCATTGGCAATGGCATGGGAACGCTGTATCGTGACCCAGGAGTCAAGCTGCCGTGCCTTCTCCTCTTTATCGTCTTCTTCAAACCAGCCAATGGCAGTAGGGTAGATGAGTATCTCCGCGCCTTTGAGGGTCATAATGCGTGCAGCTTCAGGGTACCACTGATCCCAGCAGACCAGTACGCCCAGTTTACCCACAGAAGTTTCTATGGGTTCAAAGCCGAGGTCTCCGGGGGTAAAGTAGAATTTTTCGTAAAAACCGGGGTCATCGGGTATGTGCATTTTTCGGTATTTCCCTGCAACAGACCCATCCTTTTCAAAGACCACGGCAGTATTGTGGTAAAGCCCGGCAGTACGTTTTTCAAAAAGAGAAGTAACAAGGACGACTTCGTTCTCTTTGGCAACCTTTCCCCAAAATGTCACATCTTCCTCAAACGTATTGGCATAAGAGAAGAATTTGGTCTCCTCACTCTGGCAAAAATACTCTGTCTGGTGCAGTTCCTGCAGGACGATCAGTTCGGCACCGTTCTGTGCTGCCTCTTTGATGTGTGCCATGCTCACCTTGCATGTTGCTTCTTTACTCTGTGCATACTTTTGTTGTATGAGTGCGACTTTCATAGGGTCTCCTTTACCTGGCTATTTGCATGGTAGAGCAGTGAAGTGATCCACCCTCTTCAATGAGTTTTAAACAATTTACGGGAATGATCTCTCTGCCGGGGAAGAGTGCTTTAAAGATCTCTCCGACTTTAGCGTCATTCACATCGTTGTAAGTTGGGTAGACAAGGGCATCATTGCTTATGAGAAAGTTCGCATAAGTGGCAGGAAGTCTGTTCCCTTCCTTGTCAAATTTAGCTTCACACATAGGAAGTGCCACAAGTCTATAGGGCTCTCCATTGGTCTGCGTAAAGGTTTTGAGCTGTGCTTCCATTTTGGAGAGTGCTTCATAGTGTTCATCTTCCCTGTCAAGACATTGTACATAGGCAATGGTCTCTTTGTTGACAAAACGTGCCAGAGTGTCAATGTGCGAATCGGTATCGTCTCCTGCAAGGTAGCCGTGGTCAAGCCATAAAACCCTTGTGGCACCCAGCTGTGTCTGCAAGATCCTTTCTACTTCACTTTTACGCAAACCGCCGTTTCTGTTGGGGTTGCAGAGGCAGGTGCTTGTGCTAAGGATGGTACCCTCTCCGTCACTCTCCACCGAACCGCCTTCGAGTACAAAATTGACAGCTTCAAGGGCTGTGGTCCCCATGTAGCCTTTTTTGTGTAAAGCAGAGTTGACAGCATTGTCAAGTGCTGCTTCAAATTTTCCGCCCCAGCCGTTAAAGCGAAAGTCAAGCAGTTTCTTCTCGCTGTCTTCTATGATGCTGATGTAGCCGTAGTCACGTATCCAGGTATCGTTGGTGGGCAGTTCTATAAAGGTCAGGTTTCGTGTAGAGCAGAACATGGAAGCGATCTTCTCTTTGTCTTTACAAATGATGTAAACCGCTTCTCCATAGGCAATGGCCTGAGCAATGCGTATAAAAGGGGAAAGTGCTGCCTTTAAGTCTGCCTCATCACCTTTGGCCCAGTCCGTCTCTTCGTGGGGAAAAGACATGAGTACACACTGCTGTTTCTCCCATTCGGCAGGCATTCGTCTCAATTAAACCCCTTTTTTATTTAAATCATTTATTAACTTGATTAGATATAATCAACCATGGCAACTATTACACTCAATAAAGAATATTTCTTTCACAATCTTAACCAAATTGCACTAAAAACCGGCTCTGTTGAAAAGATCGCGGTGGTTTTAAAAGACAATGCCTACGGACACGGTTTGGAGCAGATGGCAAGTCTTGCACATGACTTTGGCATACAGCATGCGGTGGTAAAGAACAGTACGGAAGCAAAAGTCATTAAAACACTCTTTAAAAGGGTACTCATTTTAAATGATGAGATCATTGTCGATGAAGTCTTCTCTTTTGCACTCAATTCACTCGAAGCCATACGCAAAGCACCCAAAAATGCCAGGGTAGAACTCAAAGTCGATACAGGCATGCACAGAAACGGTGTGGCTTTAACAAAAGTAGACGAAGCCCTGCAACTCATTAAAGAGAAAGCATTGGATCTTGTGGGTGTTATGACACATTTTCGTGCTGCTGACGAATTAAGTTCTGTACTGTTTTGGCAGCAAAAGAATTTTAAAATGGTAAAAGAAAAGGTGCATGCTTTTGGTTTTGAAAATGTCACATACCACTCCCACAATTCAGCAGCAACCCTGCGTACAAAAAACTTTTCTGAAGACATGGTTAGAGCGGGCATCGCCATCTACGGGTACAATGAACTCCCCTCTGTCTATGATGAGGTCAGCTTAAAACCCGTCCTTTCTCTCTATGCTCAAAAAACAGCCACTAGAACGCTGCAGGCATCTCAATGCGTAGGCTACGGTGGTGATTTCGTTGCTCCCAAAACCATGACAGTCTCCACCTACAACTTAGGCTACGGAGACGGTTGGACACGGGGAGAGAGCGCCGACCCCTACATTACAGCAGAAGGACTCCCCATCTTAGGCCGTGTCTCCATGGACTTCATCACCCTTGAAAGTGAAAAAGAGGAAGTGCTCATACTCAACGATGCACAAAAAGCCGCAAAACATTTTGGAACGATTTCGTATGAAATGACTACGGGGTTAAGTAAAGATATTGTAAGAGTGCTTGTTTAGAAATTTGAAGCTTAAAATTAAGACCTAAAGTAATCTTATCAAAAATATGTATTTTATTGATATAATAAACATCTGAATCTTATCAAAAAGGTGTCAATCGTATGAAAAACAATCTTTTATGGATATGGCAAAACCCAAGCTATCCAAACTTCACCTATGGTAAAGACAAGATAGTTCAGCAGATACAAGCTATCTCAAAAAAACAAGGTGAACTGGAGGGCTCCATGAAACACCTCACCCTGGATGCAAGAGACAGTTTGTTTACTGAAAATCTTTTAGATGAGATAATTTATAGCTCATCGATAGAAGGTGAGATACTGGAACGTTCAAGTGTTAGAGCCTCTTTGAGAAAACAATTTGAGAAGTTGCAAAATCTCGCTAGTGATAAACATACTGATAATATAGTATCTATTCAAAAAGATGTACATACAAATCATGAACCACTCACACAGGAACGATTAAACCATTGGCATCATGAACTCATTATTAATAGTAACTATGACCCAACACAGGTTACACCTGGGGAATTTAGAAATTATGATGATATGTATGTAACTTCTGGAGAGGGAATGAGAAGAAAAATACATTACTTAGCACCTCCGGCAAGTGAATTAAACAAGGAAATAAACAAGTTTCTAACCTATTGCAATACCTCTACAGATAATCCAATCATAAAGAGTGCTATAGCCCATATATGGTTTGTACAGATACATCCTTATGGTGATGGAAATGGTAGACTTACCAGAAATATTACAAATCATCTGTTATCAAAAGAGTTAGGTTTGGATATAAAGTATTTTTCTATCTCTCATGCAATCAATAATGATTTAAGAAATTATGGACAGATCCTCGAAGATATAAATAGAGTGTCAAAAAATCCAACTATGGATTTAAGTACATGGATTATTTGGCATACCAATATCATCCATAAGGCAATAGAACTCTCCATCGATATCGTAGATAAGACGATAGCTAAAACGAAATTTTATGACAAAATAAGAGATATTAAAATCAATCCAAATCAATCAAAGGCTATAGATATGCTATTGATAGGAAAAGAGCCCATGATTAATAATGGTATCTATAGAATGATTACAGGTACTTCTCAAGTCACTGCATCAAGACAGTTAAATGACCTTGTTAAAAAAGGTGTCTTGCAGCCTTTATCGGGGAGTAAGGGTAGAAGTGCTGCATACGAATTGAATTTAGATGAAAAAATTTGACAAAGGTTATCTATTATGATAACATATCCCATGAATTGAACAATAGCGTTTTTTGATGAGAGCGTAGAGGCAGAGACTTTTTCCCTGCCTCCAAAGATCCTGGCAAAGATGTTACATATCTTTGAACTTATAGAGATGGCAGGGGCTCAGCTTGGAGAGCCATACACAAAACCACTCAATGGGAGATAGACCATGAAAACAAATAGACCAACATTTAAAAGTTTTAGGGAACCTCTAAAAATACTTCTCCAGCCTTCCTGTTTTATCAGTTTTCAATTTAAAAAAATTATAGCGCCAATATTCCCGATAAAATAGTTATTTTTCCATATTTTTCTTCCATAATTGCTCA
>JALSUP010000153.1 GCA_027071315.1 Sulfurovum sp. | reverse complement strand
GAGCAGGTTCGAATTCAGGTGATGATATGATGAAAATGATGGGTGGTGCTATGGCTAAATCAGCACTCAACAACCTTGGTGTATCCATTGACCACCTGGTCATCGGTGAGGGTAATTCCGTTGAAGTCGGTAAAAAAATCTCTGACAAAACGACGGTTATTTACATTAATGGTGATATTCCTGAAATGAAAGTGAAATATGACTACAGTCCGTCGATAGAGGCTGTGCTCGGGGCATCTGAACGTTCCGAATCGGCAGATGTGGTTTACAAAAAAGACTTCTCTTCTGATGATATACAGATACTGGGAAGATAAACTATAGGTTCGGTTTGTCGACCAAATCATCATAACAAACATGTATGCAAATAGGTGTCGGGGTAAGGGTACCCCGACCTACGAAAGTCTCTCTTTAAAATCTTCATATCCAAATTCACGTACCACTTCAATGTCGCCATTAAGACGTTCAATAGCAATGCTGGGTAGCTTGATACCATTAAAGGTCGTTGCTTTGACCATGGTATAGTGCATCTGGTCTTCAAATATGACTCTGTCACCGATTTTCAGAGGCATATCAAAACTGTAGTCTCCCATGATGTCACCTGCCAGACAGGTATTGCCTGCCAAACGGTAGGTATGGGCTTTTTCTCCTGCTTTGCCTGCACCACGTACATTGGCACGGTAAGGCATGATGATCGTGTCAGGCATGTGTGCTTCCGCAGAGGTGTCCAGGATGGCGATATCCAGGCCGTTATGCACAATGTCCAGTACGGTTGCTATGAGGGTGCCTGTCTCCCATCCAATGGCTTCTCCGGGTTCAAGATAGATATCAACATCATATTTCTTTTTAAACTGCTTTATAAGATGTATCAGTTTATCTACATCATAGCCTTTACGGGTAATATGATGTCCTCCACCAAAATTGATCCATTTCATTTTTGGAATGTAGGCGCCGAACTTCTCTTCAAAATTTTCAAGCACGGCTTCAAGTGCATCGGCATCCTGCTCACAAAGGGCATGAAAGTGCAGACCGTCTAGATCAGTTAAAATAGATTTGTCAAAATTAGCCAAAGTACATCCCAGTCTGGAGTGCAGACCGCAGGGGTTGTAGATCTCTTTCGGGGAGGCTGAGTACTCGGGGTTGACCCTTAAGCCAAGTGAGAGTTGAGGATTGATCTTTTTCGCTTTTTGGGCAAAACGTTTGAACTGTGCTGCTGAGTTGAAAACCATATGCCGGGAAATTTCTGCAATTTCTGCTATCTCCTCTTCTTTAAAAGCGGGGGCATAAGTGTGTACCTCTTTTTGAAACTCTTCAGAGGCTAATTTTGCTTCATGCAGACCGGAGGCACAACAGCCATCCAGGTAGGGTCTGAGGGTATCAAAACTTTTCCATAAGGCGTAGCCTTTAAGTGCCAGAAGTATTTTGGCGCCGCTCTGCTCTTTGACTTTTTGCATGACGTCAAGGTTTTGTATGAGCAAAGATTCATTGAGTAGCCAGCAGGGTGAAGGTAAAGATGTGTTTTTGGTTCTTTTCATAAGAAATTATAGCAAGCAAAACTGATATAATAAAAAAACTAAAAATAATAACTCTAGTAAGAACAAAGGAAGCGTGTGAAAAATAGAAAAATATATGACCGTACAGATAATCTGAAATATACAGCCAAAGAGATAAGTCTGATGCTGGAAGTACATAAATCGTTGGAAGATGTATTGGATATTATGTTTTATCTTATGCGGAACAGCAGGGAGCACAGTTTTGTGATCCTGCTGATCTCTGCAGAGAATATTGCGTTGAAAGAACTCCTGGAAAAAGAGAAAAGAGACACAGACCTTGTGTACGATATTGCCAATCATGAATCTATTTGTGCCATGATCTGTCAGGAAACAGAAGTCGATGGCGGATACCATTTTGCAAATCGTATTATTCAGAATATACAGGAAGCAAACGGCGAAGAGATTTATTGTGTGGAGCTGGAGGTAAGAACGAGCAAATACAGTAACAAAGATGTTGTGATCAGAACGGTTGACAGTTATTTGAAAGCAAAACATGAGGGAAAACGCGGAGAGGTCATTTTCAAAACGATTTACTAGGAGTCCAACAGACTCTTAGGCTTAGTTTAAGGCACTTTTGGGTAAAATCCCGACCAAATATGCCAACAGTCATGTTGCTAAACTATATTAAGGACATTTAGGATGAAAAGAACATTCCAACCCCATAACACACCAAGAAAAAGAACACACGGATTCAGAACAAGAATGAAAACGAAGAACGGAAGAAAAGTAATTTCTGCAAGAAGAGCCAAGGGTAGAAAAAGACTATCTGTATAATCACAGAAGGTTAATACCATCGGCAAGATAAAACATTTTACGCGTATTAAAACAAGTAAAGAGTTCTCAGGAGTGTACAATCGCTCCAACAAAACCTGGCACACTCCCTATTTTGTACTATTTTATCAGCGATCAGATAGATATAAAGTAGGTTTTGTTGCCTCTAAAAAAGTAGGAAATGCAGTTCACCGTAACAGAGCAAAGCGTTTGCTAAGAGCACATTTCATCGAAAACATCGATCTTTTATCTAAAGGATCTTATGTCTTGGTTGCGAAACCGGCGCTTTTAAGTGAAAGCTTCACAGAGGTTCGTAAAAGCTATCTTCATGCACTCAAAAAGTGCTCTGCTAAAATTGATCTGCATTAACAAAAATTAACACATATAACACTATACTATCAGCCATATAGAATCAAAGGTATTATTTTGGAACAACAAGATCTCAACAAACGTCTCATTCTCGCATTAGCGCTTTCATTTTTTGTATTTGTGGGGTACTCTTATCTTTTCCCGCCTGCGACACCGCAAGCAGTTGAACAAAATGCAACAACAAGTCAGGCAGCACCCACAGTAGCAGCAGACAACAATCCTGCACCTGCATCACAAGCTGCACAGCCAGGCAATGCCGCACCTGTATCGACAGACAGTGCTTCTCTTTTAGCTTCTGTGACTTCAAATACTTTCAAGATCAGTATTGATACATTCGGACGTATTTCCCAGTATGAACTTTTAGAAGATAAGTATAAAGATGCAGAGGGACAAAATCTTCATATTTTAGGTGCGCAGCAAGTGAAGCCGCTTGAAATAAGATTCTCAGATACTGCATTGAATGAGGAAGCATTTAAAACACCGTATACTTACGATGGTAATGCAGAAGTAGATGCACGTTCTGCAGCACAAACGCTTACTTTGACTCAAAAACTCTCTACGGTTACTGTGACAAAGAAGATTGTCATCCAACCTACAGGAGCCTATACGCTTGATGTAAGCACATCAACAGCGGCACCATACTTCATTACACCAGGGCATAGACCTATGGCAGATACTTCTATGTATATGTTGGTGAGAGGTGTGTTGGTTAAGGGTGCAGACAATGTTATTCTTACGGTAGAAGATGGTGATGCCAAAGGTGATGAAACCGTTAAAAATGCAAAGATTGCTTCTGCTTTTGACAGATATGTTGCCACCATGTTTTATGACTTTGACAAGGGGATGAATGTCTCTATTTTAAAACAGACAGATGATAACCCTTTGATTTTTGTTGAAGGTAATAAGAACTTGCACCTTGGTGGATATATCGGGCCTAAAGAGTACCACACACTTCAGGCTATCAACCCTGAGCTGACAGATGCCATCGAGTTCGGCTGGTTCACCTTCCTCTCCAAGCCTTTCTTTAAAGTATTGCTCTGGATACATGGACTCATCGGTAACTGGGGTTGGGCGATCATCCTCTTCACGCTTTTGGTAAAACTGGTTCTTTTCCCACTTTCCTACAAGGGTATGATGTCTATGCAGAAGCTGAAAGACCTTGCACCAAAAATGAAAGAACTCAAAGAGAAGCATAAAGGTGATCCTGCAAAACTGAATGCACAGATGATGGAAATGTATAAGAAGAACGGTGCCAACCCAATGGGTGGTTGTTTGCCTATGTTGCTTCAAATACCTGTTTTCTTCGCACTTTATCGTGTCCTCCTGAATGCTGATGAACTTCAGGGTGCCGTATGGATCTCAGGCTGGATCGATAACCTTGCCATTGCTGATCCTTACTATATTTTACCTGTCCTGATGGGTGTCTCTATGTGGTTCCAGCAGAAGATCACACCGAACAACTTTACTGACCCCCTTCAGGAGAAGATCTTCCAGTGGTTCCCTGTGATCATGGCAGGTATGTTCATCATTATGCCTTTCCCTTCAGGTCTGGTACTCTACTGGGTTGTGAACAACCTCTTTACCATCGGTCAGCAGTATGTGATTAACAATGCTTACAAAAAACATAAGGCAGCAGCAGTTGCGGCACATAAAAAGGGAAAGGATAGCTAATGAAAAAAGTTGAAGCAGATACGCTTGAAGAAGCATATCAGGTCGCTGCGACACAATTAGCCTGTTCCATTACCGATCTTCAGTATGAAGTGATACAGCACCCTTCCAAGGGGATCTTTGGTCTTTTAAAGAAAAAAGCCATTATTGTCGCTACCTGTCAGAAGACAACCACGGTTGTTGAAGAGACAGTTCAAGAAGAGATCATACTGCCTACGCAGGAAGAGGAGGTCGCTACGGAGATCATCTCTGTGGTAAAAGAAGTTGTGGTTGAAACCACCATCGCTCCTGAACCAGAGGCAGAGGTAGAAAAAAATGCAGTGATTGACAACTTTTTTGCTGCAGATAAAGAAGATGCATCTGCTGACTTTGAAGAAGAAGCATTTGAAGAAGAGAGTATTATTTATGATGAATTGGCACTTTTGATCGAAGAGCAGATCAAAGAACTGCTTTCCCACTCCTGTTTCGATATTGATATTGTAGAAGTGGATGTCAGAGATAATACAGCACTTATTTTCATAGATGGTGAAGATGCGGCACTTCTCATAGGAAAAGAGGGTTATCGCTACAATGCACTCTCTTATATGCTCTTTAACTGGCTGCATACCAAATATGAGCTTTTCATCAAACTTGAAATTGCAGAATTTTTGACATCTCAGCAGGAGATGATACGCAACTATATTAAACCGGTCATTGAAAATGTTGAAAAGAACGGTAAAGGGAAGACCCGTCCGCTTGACGGTATTTTAGTGCAGATAGCACTTGAACAACTGCGTGAAGCCTTCCCGCATAAATATGTGGCTGTCAAAACAGGCAGAGAAGGCAAGAAGTTCATTGTCGTCAACGAATTTAACAATAAGAACCATGCATAACTCCATAGCAGCCATCGCTACGGCACATGGCGTCTCTTCCATCTCTATTATCAGAGTTTCGGGAGATGCCGCGTTTGACATAGCAAAAAAGATCTCTCATTTAGAAAACATCAAACCCCGTTATGCACATCTCACTTCTCTCTACACATCAAAAAATGAACTGATCGACCAGGCGATCATGATCTATTTCTCCGCACCCAACTCATTTACCGGAGAAGAGATCGTTGAATTCCAGTGTCATGGCGGTATGATCGTGGCACAGGAGATACTCGATACCATTACTTCTTACGGTGTACGTTTGGCAGAACCGGGAGAGTTTTCTAAAAGAGCTTTCTTAAATGGAAAGATTGACTTAACAGAAGCAGAAGCGATCTCCAAACTCATCGAAGCCAAATCAGTAGATGCGGCGAAAATACTGGCAAAACAGATGAAGGGTGAGCTGAAAGCTTTTGTTGATGAAAGCAGAGAGGCACTATTGCGTTCACTTGCCTACTCTGAAGTCATGATCGACTATGCGGAAGAAGATATTCCTGATGATATTATGCAGAGTATTGTCTCCCAGCTTGACGGACTGACAGAGAAGATCGGAGAGATCGTTGATGCCAGTCATAGACGCAGGGGTTTGATCGAAGGCTTTAAAGTAGCGATCATCGGTAAGCCGAATGTGGGTAAAAGTTCTCTGTTGAATGCCTTACTCTCTTATGAACGCGCTATCGTTTCAGATATTGCGGGTACCACGCGTGACACCATTGAAGAGCAGGTACGCATAGGCTCCCATATTATCAGACTGGTTGACACAGCGGGTATACGCGAATCAACAGATACCATAGAGAAAATAGGCATCGAACGTTCTCTCTCTTCTGTGGAAGATGCCGATGTGATCATTGCACTTTTTGACGCTTCTGTACCTCTGACAGAAGAAGATGACAAAATACTCTCCATGGTGAATGCCCTGGAAGACAAACATTGTATCGTTGCCGTCAATAAAAGTGATCTTGAAATGAAACTTGACCTCTCTGTATTGCAACGTTATGACCCGGTAGAAGTGAGTGCAAAAAAGGGTTTTGTACGCTTGACAGAAAAACTTGAAACACTTCTCAATGGCATAGGAGAGGGTGATGAGCTTATGCTTATTTCAGCCAGACAGATAGAGGCAGTGACTATGGCAAAGGCTTCTATATTGGAAGCGAAAGAGCCTTTGCTGATGGGAGAACTTGAATTTTTCTCTTACCATCTGCAGGAAGCTGTCAAGGCAATTTCCTCTATTTCAAAGCCTTATGACTCTGAAGAGATACTGGACAAAATGTTCGGTGAATTCTGTTTAGGAAAATAAAATGAATCTTGATTTTCTTGGAAAAATAGCAGAGATAGAGAATATAGAACTCTACCTCATTGTTTTTCTCATTGTTTTTATTGTCTGGTTCTTTTTCAACACGAAAAAGTTTTACCATGGAGAGAAGCGTAAGATCAAAAATCTGCACCGTTTTGCCAGAGAGGGCGAAGTCGATGCACAGGCAGATCTGGCAAAGCGTTATCAGAAGGGTAAGCAAGTGAAAAAGAATTGTCAAAATGCAGCATTCTGGTATCAGAAAGCGGCATTTGCAGGAGATGTAAAAGCCAAAGGTCATTTAAAGAAGTTTTTTGAGAAATACAAAAACAAAGGTAAATGTTAATAGTGTATAATGACGGCTATTTTTAGCTCTAGAACGAAAGAAACAAGGAATGATTTACATGAGACAAAAACGAACACTCTTTTTCAGCTTTATCGCAATGATTTTTCTGCTTTCCGGCTGTGTCCAAAATGAGTTTGGCATGCCTGGAAAACAAAGATCATCTACACAGCAGGGACCTTCATGGGGAAATCAAAGTGATGCGGATGAGGGTGAGAATATTGATATTTCAGACCTCAGTGAAGGTATCACGGAAGATGAACTCGGCATGACAGAAGAGGTAGAAGAACGTAAAATGAAACGTATTCCTTTTCCTGTTGCAGAGTATAACCGCTTGGCAAGAACAGGTAAAGGTACCATCAAAGGAAAGATCTTTGTCAATACACCAAGCGGCGAAAAGGTATTCGGGGGAGGAACCAGACTCTATCTGAACCCTGTGACTTCATACTCAAACCAGTGGTACAATGACAGTTACATCGGTGGAAACAAGATGGAAAAGGCAGATTCAAGACTTTTCAATTATTTGAAGTTCACTGCTGCTGATGCAAACGGTGCTTTTGCATTTTATGGTGTTCCTGCAGGAAGTTACTATCTGATCGGTACGGTTGAGTGTAGTACGGAATGCGGATACGACACAGCAAAAAGTATTCGTATCGCCACACGTGTGACCGTCTCTGGCAACAACGTGATCGAGCAGGATCTAAGTAGATTTGTAGATTAATATGTCGCTTCTGGAAAATCTTATCCTTTAGGGTAGGCAGTTTCCAGTGCTGCATAAAGTGCCTTGGGGCTGATGTCACTATCTTCAGCAAGTATGGACTGCATCGTCACATTATCCTCTTGACCATTCCATACTTTAATATAACTTCCCTCTTTATATCCATGGTCCTGTCTAAACTGATTGAGTATATTTTTTCCTACATAAAGGGTATAAAGCCTGTCAAGATTCAAACCTGACTGTATCGCCACATCAATGAAAGCTTCCATAAGCTTTTCAGTAGAGTCTTCACAAAAAAGTGTCTTCATCAACACTTCCACCACTTCTATCTGCTCATAGCTGTTCTTCGTTGTTGGAGTGATTTCTTTGTTGAAACTTTCAAAGTTGGAGAGTGCCATGATCTGACTGGCCAGAGATTCAATGGAACCGAGATTCTTCATTTTGTAATCTTCAAGTCCCTGTGACATAATAAAATGCCAGATATCAACCGTTTCTATTTGAATATTGGCATAGTCAGGCGCTGCATCAATATTTTTCCAATGTTTCCAGGGATAGGATTCGATCAGTTCGGCACACTCCAGATAGGTACATCTTTTCCAGTCAATGATCTTTCCGTTCTTGGTCATACCTTTTTCCCAATCCTGACCATTGGTCGCATCATTGAGTTGCTGCTGAAGTTGGAGCATTTGTAATACTTTGTTCATATAATCCCTTTTTTGACTTCTGATTTTAGTATAAAATTGTATCTAAGAATGTGTATTATTAATATTAAAGAATAGCAAACTTTATAAAAGTATGTTATAATAGCCCCCAAATTCATAACAAGGGAATTAAGGAAGATGAGAAAGAGTATCAAATTTGTCATGCTTACAGCGATGATATTATCCATACAGGGGTGTACAGGAAAATCAGATTATCAGTTGGTTCAGACGGATAGAGATGTGAAAAATGTACATACAACAAGCAGAAGTATTGAGTACAAGATACTTAAACAGGACAGACTGAGTATTACGCTTTATAAAGATCCGCAGCAGACATCCGAAGTAGGAGGGGATATTGCAGAAAGCCTGAATGACAAGGGAATTCTTGTCGATACAGCAGGTAATGTCATGCTTCCACTCATTGGAAAAGTGCATGTGGCCGGTTTGAGTCAAACACAGGCTGCTGACCATATTGTAAATCGTTACAAACGTTATCTGAACGATCCTTCTGTCTATATTGAAGTCATGAACAAACGTATTTTTGTTATGGGTGAAGTAAAGAAACCTGGCGTGATCCCGATCGACAAAGAAAAGATGACACTTTTTGAAGCTTTGGCGACTGCGGGTGATTTGACGGATGCAGCCGTGAGAAATGAAGTGATGGTACTTTCAAACACTTCCAAAGGAATGCAGATAAGAACAGTTGACCTTACGAACTTTGATACCATGCGTTATGCTGACCTGATGTTGAGACCGAATGATATTGTCTATGTGAAGCCAAACAGTTGGAAGAAGTTTAGAGTTGCATCAGATGACTACACGGCACCACTTGTTACTTTAACAAAAATCTTGGCACCATTTGTAACACTTAAATACCTTGGTAACTAAACTTTAGAAATTAATAATAGATGATCGTCTGACAGTTAAAAAGTATACTTAAACTTTTTAACTGTCAAAAATACACTGCTTTTTTGCTTCTCATCCCCTTTTTAGCCCTTTTTGAGTAAAATATACTCCTTATTTTATCCACGTAAAGGGACACAGACATGTCACAACCAATCGAAGACCTAGATAACGTTCTAAAGAACCATAAACTGAGTAAAGAAGAGTATGAAGATATCTTGCGTATTTTGGATGGCAGACATCCGAACATCGTTGAGATCGGTATCTTCTCTGCCATGTGGTCAGAGCACTGTTCATATAAATCAAGTAAAAAATACCTTAACGGATTTCCTACGAAAGCACCATGGGTCATTCAGGGGCCTGGTGAAAATGCCGGTGTCATTGACATTGGTGACGGTATGGCAGCGGTCTTTAAGATGGAGTCTCATAACCACCCTTCATTCATTGAACCTTTTCAGGGTGCAGCGACAGGTGTGGGTGGGATTTTGAGAGACATCTTTACCATGGGTGCAAGACCGGTTGCAAACCTCAATGCTTTACGTTTCGGTAAGGTCAGAGGCGATTCGGATACGAACAAATACCAGAGACACCTGGTACGTGGTGTGGTTGACGGTATTGGTTCTTACGGTAACTGTATGGGTGTGCCGACCATCGGTGGTGAAGTGAGTTTTGATGAGTCTTACAACGGAAACATTCTTGTCAATGCCTTCTCTCTTGGTCTGGTAAAGTCAGATGAGATCTTCCTTGGTGTTGCCTCAGGTATTGGTAACCCGGTTATGTATGTTGGTTCTAAAACAGGACGTGATGGTCTTGGTGGTGCGGTCATGTCTTCAGACTCCTTTACAGAAGAGTCAAAATCACTTCGTCCTACGGTTCAAGTGGGTGACCCGTTTACAGAAAAACTTCTTTTGGAAGCGTGTTTGGAACTCTTTAAAACAGATACCATTGTCGGTATTCAGGACATGGGTGCTGCAGGTCTGACCTCTTCTGCCTTTGAAATGGCAGGGAAAACAGGTGCCGGACTCATTATGAATCTTGACCAGGTACCGGCACGTGAAGAGGGTATGACACCCTATGACTTTATGTTGTCAGAGTCTCAGGAGCGTATGCTGATCTGTGCTAAAAAAGGCAGAGAGCAGGAGATCATCGACATCTTTGAAAAGTGGGAACTGGATGTTGCCGTCATCGGTGAAGTGACAGACACAGAGAGAATGGAACTCTTCTGGCACGGAGACAAAGTCTGTGATATGCCGATCGCTCCAGTCAGTGAAGAAGCACCGATTCTTGACAGACCGACAGCCAGACCTGGCTACCTTGATGAAGTCAATGCCAAGTCTGTGGCTGACTTTGACAAAGTGGATGATCAGGAAGCGTATGAAAAACTCTTTACTTCTATAGAAACGGTAGACAAAGCCTGGGTTTACAATCAATATGACTCTATGGTACAGACCAACACTTCTAAAGGACCGGGTTCTCTGGATGCTTCCTGTATTCGTATTAAAGAGAATGGCAGAGCCTTGGCAATGTCTTCAGACTGTAACCCGCGTTACTGTTACATCGATCCTAGAAAAGGTGCTGCTTTGGCTGTTGTTGAGTCCGGTAGGAACGTGGCCATGTCCGGTGCAAGACCACTTTCTATTACCGACTGTTTGAATTACGGTAACCCGGAAAATCCTGAAGTCATGTGGCAGTTTGCAGAAGGGTGTGAAGGTATTAAAGAGGCTTGTATCGCACTCAATACACCAGTTGTATCAGGAAATGTTTCTCTTTACAATGAAACAAACGGTGTCTCTGTCTTCCCGACACCTGCTATTGCCATGGTTGGATTGAATGATGATGAGAATAGAGTCCTTCCTTCTTCTTTTCAGGAAGCGTTTTCAAACATTGTACTTCTGGGTGAAACCAAAGGTGAGTTCGGTGGATCACTTTACATTAAAGAGCTTTTTGGTGAAACTGCAGGTACACTCCCGACTTTTGACTACAAGAATGAGTTGAAGCTTTGGGAACTTGTTATTGAAGCGAACAAAGAAGGTCTTTTAAAATCTGCCAAAGATGTGAATCTTGGCGGTATTGCTGTTGCCTTGTCTAAAATGGCAGCAGTTTCAGGAAAAGGAATTGAAGCAAAAGTATCTGTAGCTGACAGCAAAGATATTTTTGATGAATCACAAAGCCGTGCCTTGGTTGAAGTATGCGATGCAGACCTCGATGCAGTATTGGCAATGGCTGAAGGACTTGGTCTGAGAGCTGAAGTGATCGGTAAGACAGGCGGAGATGAAGTCAAGGTAAATGAAGTGTCACTTCCTATGGAAAAAATAAAAGATATTTATTTCAATACCTTCGCACGTATCATCGAACAGGACTTGTAGAAATTGCTTTGGTTTTAAAATGAAACCATGTAGGGTGCATTTCAATGCACCATAAATAAAAAGAGAGAAAAATGAGAGCGTTATTAAGTGTAAGTGACAAAAATGGTATTGTTGAGTTCGCAAGAGCTTTGGAGAAAATGGGTTGGGAGCTTATCTCTACGGGTGGTACTTTCAAGACTTTGAAAACAGCAGGTATTTCTGTCATCGAGATCGATGAAGTGACTAAATTTCCTGAGTGTTTTGAGGGGCGTGTCAAAACTTTGAACCCTTATGTGCATGGTGGAATACTGCATAAAAGAGGGGATGAGGCACATGTGGCACAGGCCAAAGAGCTTGGTGTTGAAGGCATTGACCTTGTCTGTGTGAACCTTTACCCGTTCAAAGAGACTATTGAGAGAACGGAAGATTTTGATGAAATTATTGAAAACATCGATATAGGTGGACCGACCATGGTACGTTCAGCTGCGAAAAATTTCAATGATGTTCTTATCGTTACGAATGTCAACGACTATGAAGATGTTTTAACCGCACTTGAGACAGAAAACAACACGCTTGAGTTCAGACGTGACCTGATGATCAAAGCCTTTGAACACACGGCAGCGTATGATGCGATGATCGCAAACTATATGAATGGCCGTTTCAATAAAGGCTTTGGTGAATACCAGTTCATTACCGGTAAGAAATCATTTCAGACACGTTACGGTGAAAACCCTCATCAGGATGGTGCACTCTATGAGTTTGACGATCACTTTACGAATAACTTCAAACAGGTGAAGGGTGAAGCCTCATTTAACAACATCAACGATGTAAACGGTGCCTTGAAGATCGCTTCCAGTTTCGGAGATGAAGAGGCTGTTTGTATTGTAAAACATGGTAACCCTTGTGGTTTCGCCATTAAAGGTTCTTTGATCGAGTCTTATACGGAAGCTTTAAGATGTGACCCAGTCTCTGCCTTTGGTGGTGTGGTTGCCGTTAACGGTGTGGTCGATGCACCTTTGGCAGAGAAGATGAATGAGATCTTCCTTGAAGTGGTCATGGCTGCTGACTTTACCGCTGAAGCGTTAGAAGTCTTTGCCAAGAAGAAACGCTTGAAACTTTTTTCACAGGGTGGTGAAAAGTTAGTCATGTCTAAAGACTCACATGACTTCAAACATGTCGACGGTGGGTTTGTCTATCAGAATTCTGACTGTATCTGTGATAATGAAGTGCACAATGCCCATAAAAAATCAGAGTTGACTGCCACCGCACAGGAGATGAAAGATCTCGAAATTGCATGGAAAGTCGCTGGTCTTACCAAGTCTAACTGTGTGGTGTATGTGAAAGACTCTGCTATGGTGGCTGTCGGTATGGGAATGACTTCCCGTGTCGATGCAGCACAATGTGCCCTCAAAAAAGCCAAAGAGATGGATATTGACGTCTCAGGTGCTGCTATGGCATCAGAAGCCTTCTTCCCGTTCAGAGACAGCATTGACGCTGCCGCTGAAGCAGGCGTAAAAGCCATCATCGAGCCTGGTGGTTCTATTCGTGATGACGAAGTGATTGACGCTGCCAATGAACATGGTATCTCTCTTTATTTTACGACTGTGAGACACTTCCTGCATTAACAGGTATTGCCGTTGTTATTGTATAACGACGCGTAGGGTGGGATTTCCCACCATGACATATTGAGATTTGACGGTGGGTAAACCCACCCTACGAAAGCCAATCTCTTCCTCCTGAAAATCCTCATCTTATTTCTTGATATTCCTTAAAGAATATTTCTGATATGATATGTATAAAGTATATACATATAGGAGTCTTTTATGAATGTGGTTAAAGTACGTAAAAACTTTTTACTCGATAAAGAAGTGGTAGAAAAAGCACAAAAAATCATTCAGAACCAACATAAGAACCTGACAGAAGTGATTGGTCTCTATTTTAAAGCAATCGTAAAAGAACCTTCTATTTTGGAGACTATTGAAAAGTCTGCCAATAGACGTACAGGTTCGTTTATTGGGATGCTTGATGGAGAAATAGGGAATGAGAATTACCGTGAGATGAAAAAAGAGACCTTTAAAGAGAGTGAGATTTAATGGATATTTTTTTAGATGCCAATATCTGTTTGGATCTCTTAGATACGAAACGTCCTACGTCTAAAGCTTCCGTTGCCTGGTATATGGAAAATAAAGACAATGAGAATTTGACATTTTATTTTTCAGGTGATTTTATTACGACTATTTATTACATACTCACAGAAAAAAGAAAAATGGGTAAAGAAAAAGTAGTGGAGGCTATTGATGCACTCAGTATGGAGGTCTTACCTTTTTACTTGAGTCATGCTGACTTCATAGATGCTAAAAACAGTTTTCACGATGAGTATTTTGATGACTTTGAAGATCTGATGATACTTCATTCTGCTTTACGTGCTAACTGTACAACATTTGTGACAAATGATAAACTGCTGGGTAAGCTTAAAACATTTGATACACTGACGATTCAAAAGCTATTAGTGTAGAGTGGGGTCACCCACCGTCAAAATAAAATAATAACGCCAAACATAAATATGAAATACACAATAAATCATATGTAAATTATGGTGGGAAATCCCACCCTACGACAGCTTAAATGGAGAATCTATGAAAAACAAACTACTCATCGTCTGGAGTTCCGGAGAGATCGAAGTGGCCAAAAAGCTGATACTGCTTTATGGTTCTGTAATGCTTCCCCGTAAGTATTGGGATGAAGCCCATATTATGATCTGGGGTCCTTCTGCCAAACTTTTGGCTGAGAATGAAGAACTCCAGAGTATGGTAAAAACGGTACAGGAGACTGGTGTGGCTTTTTCCTGTTGTGTCGTTTGTGCCAATGACTATGGTGTCACAGAAAAACTGGCATCACTGGGGATTGAAATGACGCATACGGGTGAGAGACTGACGGAGTCACTTCAGAGTGACTGGAAGGTTCTTACTTTTTAACGGGTTTTGTTTTTTTGTCGGGGTGAGGGCACCCCGACCTTGAGAGACAGTATCAAAAATTAAATAACAATCAATATTACGTACGATGTTTAAACTGATACATCATAATGGATGCGGCAATCCCCACATTGAAACTCTTTACACCTTCCATCATCTCGATGGTGACCACTTCGTCACATAAAGAAAGAATTTCTTCTGAAAGCCCTGAGCCCTCATGTCCCATAAGCAGTACCCATTTGTCTGTGACTTTGACATCGTTTAAGGCTGTGGAGTCCTGGGTGACTTCGGCTGCGTAGATGCGGTAGCCGTTCTCTTTTAGGGTGAGTATGGTTTCTTTGATGTCTGAGTAGATGTGTGTTTTGAGCATGGAGACATGCCCCATGGAAACCCTTAGGGCACGACGTGAGTAGGGGTGTGGTCCGTAAGAGGGGACAAGGTAGGAGTCTATGCCTATGGCTGCTGCAGAGCGTGCGATGGCACCAATGTTTTGGGTAGAAGAGATCTCATCGAGCATGATGATATTGTTGCCCAGTTGATCTAAGGCTGTCTCTTTCGGGCGTATGCCGTGCATCATGACATTGTGGTGTATTTTGTGGCCGACAATGTTTTGCATCTGCTCTTTGGTTGCCAGGTATAATATGGCATCTTTACAGTGAGAGAGCAGTTCAGCGAATTCATCATAATAGCTTTGGGTTGCCAGGATACTTTTAATTTCGATCCCTTCTTCCAAAAGAAGGTTGACCACTTTGGGGCTGTCGGCAATAAAATCACCATTTTCTCTGAAAGCATTTTCACGAAATTGGTGGTAGAGTGTGAGTGTTTTGTCATTGATGTCTGTGATTATTGTAAAATTCATAAGGTATTGTACTCAAAAAATCTTCAAAAATTTTTCAAACTTGATTGACATTGACTAAAGTATTTTGATATAATCCGTCTTACATTAAGAATATATTGAATTATAGAGGTAGAACCATGTCAAAAAGTTTATATGAAACACTCGGCGTCAGTGAAAGTGCAAGTGCTGATGAAATAAAAAAAGCCTATAGAAAGCTTGCAAGAAAGTACCACCCGGACATCAATAAAGATGAGTCTGCAGTGGATAAATTCAAAGAGATCAATGCAGCATACGAAGTATTGTCAGATGCAGAAAAGAAACAGCAGTATGACCAGTATGGTGATCAAATGTTCGGAGGACAGAACTTCCATGACTTTGCAAGTGGTCAGGGTCAGGGAGTAGACCTCGATGAGATCCTTCGTCAAATGTTTGGCGGGGGTGGTGGTGCTGCCGGAGGTTTCGGCGGCGGTGCACAAGGCGGATTTGGAGGTTTTGGCGGCTTTGGCGGCCCGGATCTTGATATTCAGGCACGGATTACTGTCCCTTTTATGACTTCTGTTACAGGCGGAAAGCATAATATCTCTATCGAGGGCAATAATTTCGATATTAAAATACCGGCAGGTATTAAAAGCGGAGAGACACTGCGTGTACGCGGTAAAGGTAAACAGTACCAGGGGCAGGCGGGAGATCTTCTGCTTAAAGTAGAAGTTGCTGCATCAGGAGAGTATGAAAGAAAAGGGGATAACCTTTATAAAACCTTTGATGTCCCACTTAAAGAAGCCTTGTTCGGTGGAAAAGTACAGGTGCAGACACCGGAAAAAGAGGTCTCTCTCAAGGTTCCGAAAAATACCAAGAACGGTCAGAAATTCAGACTCAAAGGGAAAGGTATCCCTGATAGAAAAACAGCCATGAAAGGTGACTTGTACCTTGTTGCCAATGTTGTTTTACCGGATGTGGACAGTTTGGATGCTGACCTTAAGAAAATGCTAGAAGAGAAACTATAAGGAGTTTAAGATGCATAGTTACGATGAACCGGTTTATCTTATATCTGTGGTGGCTACGATGCTTGACATTCATCCTCAGACTCTCAGACAGTATGAGCGTGAAGGGCTTGTTGAACCCTCTCGTACACAGGGGCGTATGCGTCTCTATTCCCAGCGTGATATAGACAGAATGAAGCTGATCCTGCGTTTGACACGCCAAATGGGTGTCAATCTCGCCGGAGTTGATATTGTACTGCAGCTCAAAGAGCAGATCGATAAAATGCAGGAGGAGATCGATATTTTACGGGAAGAACTCAGTAAGGTCAATCGTAACGGTTCCGTACATGTCTCCAAAGCGCTGGTGACGAAAAATGCTTATGATATTATTATTTTTGAAGATTGATTCGGGAATGTAGTATCAAAGGGGTGGGAAACCCACCGCTTTGTTAGTTTGTGTAGTAACGTCTTCCGTCACTGCCGATATAGTATGTATACCCACGCTCATCCCTGTAGTAACGTCTGTTCTTCTTCTCTTCATTGTTACCAATGGCTGCACCAGCAAGGCCACCAATAGCGGCACCTGCTAAAGTTGAACCTGTATTTCCACCAATAACCTGACCCAATACAGCACCGGTACCTGCACCAATAAGTGCACCATCAGTTGTCTGGCTTGTACCGGTCGATGCACAACCTGACATTAATATCATAGAAGCAGAAGCGGCAATAAGTGTTGTTAACTGTAGTTTTTTCATTTTAAATCCTTTGTATTAATTATGTACATATAAATTGTAGCATAAAAATAGGAAAATATTGAAATGTATGACAACAGACAGTATGCAGCTGATAAAAACAAGATAAGTATCTATAATAATATACGTAGTATAATAGAGTTCTCTAAATAATGGATATGAAGGAGTGTAAATGGAATTAAAATATGTAGGTGCAAAACCGACGGTTTCTCAGCACGGTGTGAATTTTGATCAGACAAAACCGGACAGATATACTTTTCTGAGTTCGGCAGTAGAACTTTTGGAAGCATTGACTTTCAGTGATACGGAAAAGGAGAATATACATCTTTATCATCCTGAGTTAAGAGAATACAGTAGTCGGGAACTTCTTGAATTTCTGAAAAAACATTGTGAAAACATTGAAGATGTTTTTACCACACGTGAAGAGAAAACAGAAAAACTCATTCAAAAACAGATTGAGAAAGTGAAAGAAAACAATCATCTTACGTATGATGAACGTGTCGCATGGCTTGGCAATATTGATATTATGCATGATTATTTTCTGCAGTATATTACCAATGAGAGTGCTTACGATTGTGCCCTTCATGCTTTGGCAGATAAAATACACAGTTCCAATATTGAAGAAGTGACCTTTCCGTTGGGAAGAAATTACGGTTTGGTCATGACAGACCTTATAGATATATTGAGAGACCATAAACCAGCATATGATGCGGTTTTATCATTTGTAGAGAAAGATGGACAGACAGTCGGTAAATTAGATATGAAGAGACCAAAACCCCTGTCTAATTAGGAACAAGTTAACTTATAAGATGTATACTACATTAAAATTGAATATAAAAAGGATTATGCTATGCCAACCAAAGAGCTAAAAGAAGCCAGAAAACTTATTGTTAACGAGATCGAAGGATTTAAAGAGTCACACCGTTTTGAACATGATGTCTTTTATCAGGCAGTTGAAGAGGTACTTCTTTCCATCGCACCGCTGCTCATCTCCGATGAGAAATATAATCTGCATGCCATTGTCAAACGTCTGGTCGTCCCTGACAGGATCATCAAGTTCAAAGTGGAGTGGATGGATGACAACCAGCAGATCCAGGTCAATACCGGGTATCGTGTACAGTTCAACAACACACTCGGGCCATACAAAGGCGGACTGCGTTTCCACCCGACGGTCAATGAAGGTATTTTGAAGTTCCTCGGTTTTGAACAGATCTTTAAAAATGCATTGACCGGTCTGCCTATCGGCGGCGGTAAAGGAGGATCTGACTTTGACCCTAAAGGTAAAAGTGACTTTGAAGTGATGAAGTTCTGTTCTTCATTCATGCGGGAGCTGCATAAGTATATCGGGCCGCGTATGGATGTACCGGCAGGCGACATCGGTGTGGGTGGCAGAGAGATAGGATATCTTTTTGGCGAGTACAAGAAGATCACTTCAACCTTTGATGGTGTTCTGACAGGAAAACCGAACTTCTTCGGAGGCTCTCTCATGCGTCCTCAGGCAACTGGTTACGGTGTTGTCTACTTTACGGAGAAGATGCTGGAAATTGAAGGCAAAGAGACACTTGAAGGAAAGATATGTACTGTTTCCGGAGCGGGTAACGTAGCACTTTATACCATTGAAAAACTGATAGAACTGGGTGCTGTTCCTGTGACCTGTTCCGATTCAAAAGGTACTATTTACGACCCAAGAGGTGTTGATATTGAGCTATTAAAAGAGCTTAAATTCGACAAACGTGCTTCTTTGGAAGAGTATGGGAAAGTGCACTCGGAAGCAAAATACATTCCCGTTTCAAAATACCCTGAAGGCGGGCATGCGGTATGGGATATAGAATGTCACTCCGCTTTCCCTTGTGCCACACAGAATGAACTGACAGAGGTCGATGCGAAAAATCTTATTAAAAACGGATGTACCTCTGTCAGCGAAGGTGCCAATATGCCGTCCACTCCCGAAGCGATCGATGTCTTCCTGCAAAGCAAGATCTGTTTTGCGCCTGCCAAAGCGGCCAATGCCGGTGGTGTTGCGGTGAGTAACTTTGAAATGGCTCAAAATGCAGCCATGGCACGTTGGTCATTTGAAGAGGTCGATGATAAACTGAAGAAGACCATGCAGTACATCTGTACCTCGGTTGCCAAGACGGCAGTGGAGTATGGTGTAGAGGGTAACTATGTGGATGGTGCGAATATCGCTGCATTCAAGAAGATCGCAGACGGTATGATCGCAGAAGGTATCTAATCGATATGAGAAAGGGAGAAATCTAAATGATCGAAGCAATTTGGAAATTTTTGGAGAGTTCGGTGGAAGTGATCCTGGTCCTTCTTTTTATCGGGCTTATCATCCTCTTTATCTATGACCGTTATGTTCAGCGTAAGCACCAGTTACTGATCAACTATCCGATCATCGGCCGTTTTCGCTACTTTTTCGAAGCGCTGCGTGAACCGCTTCGCCAGTATTTTGCCGAGGAGACCTTTTATGAGTCAAGAGACAAGATCGACTGGGTCTATACCGCTGCAAAAGACAAACCGAATTATCAGTCTTTTTCTGTTGCTCAGCCTTTTTCGGGTTCACGATTCGTGGTCAAACACTCGATCAATGTCAAAAATGAAGATGAAGTCTCGGATGATCTCTCTGTGACATTCGGAGAGAAGCGGGAGATCCCCTTTGTTGCCAAGAGTCCTATTATCCGTTCAGCCATGTCTGACGGTGCTTTGAGTCCTGAAGCGGTGCGCGCCTTCTCTCTGGGTGCCCTCAAAGGCGGTTTTACGGTCAATGCCGGGGAAGGAGGCCTGACCTCGAACCACCTCTATACGCTCAATCCCGATCTTGACAATGCGGAATACCTTGAGATCGTAGAGGGGACACCTTTTGCAGAGAAGGTTTTCAAGATCATCGATAAGGTTTTCAACAAAACCTATGCTATCAAAGCGTACAGAAAAATACTGCTCAATAAAAAAACTGAAAATACCTATATCTATGACAGAAAGACACATGTGCTTTTCCGTCCGAACTGGCAAGCGCCTCTGGAAGCTTTCCCCAAAGAGGTACCTGACTCCCTTCCCGATATTATTTTCCAAATGAGTTCCGGACTCTACGGGGTACGTGATGCAGAGGGGAACTTCGATGAAGAGCGTTATGCCAAAGTGATGTCTTTCTGTCGTATGACCGAGATCAAGATCGCTCAGGGGGCCAAACAGACCGGTGGTAAACTCTCCGGTGCCAAAGTCTCTGCCGACATCGCCTACTATCGTGGTGTGGAAGAGGGGAAAGATCTTTTTTCTCCCAACCGTTTCCCTTATGCCGATACAACAGAGCATTTGTTGGATTTTGTAGGAAAACTGCAGGAGATCTCCAAAAAACCGGTGGGACTTAAAGTAGTGATCTCTGATGCCAATACAGTTGATAGAATTTTTGCTGCTGCCGCTGTACGTAAAGAAACAGGACTCGCTCTGCCGGACTTTATCTCTGTTGACTCGGGAGAAGGCGGTTCTGCAACTGCACCACTGGAGTTGATGGAGTCTGTAGGTTTGCAGACACGTAATGCACTTTATATTGTCGATGCAGCCTTGCGCAAACACGGTCTGCGTGATGATATCAAGATCATCGCTTCAGGTAAACTCCTGACACCGGATGATGTTATCATTACCATGTCCATGGGTGCGGATGCCGTAGGTATTGCCCGTGGCTTCATGATGAGTGGAGGATGTATTCGTGCACGTATGTGTTCAGGCTATGGTTCACACCAGTGTCCTGTCGGTATGGCCACACAAGACCCTAAAAAGCGTGCGTCTTACATTGTTGTGCGAAAAGGTAATGAGATCGCCAATTACCATAAAAACCTCATCAAAGGGATGAAAACCATGCTGGCCATTATGGGCTTTGAAAAGATAGGGGAACTCAGTAAAAAGAACCTCTCTTACAAAAACAGCAGCGGTGAGATCTATTTTGATATAGACAAATACTTTAAGAAGAAGTTACACCTGTAAGGCTTTGCGTCTGGAGTACGATCTCCAGCTCTTCATTGGTAGGGATAACGAAGAGTTCGATCCTGCTTCTTTCGCTCCCTACCGATACATTTCCACTCTGCAAACGTTCATTTTTCTGACTGTCTATCTCGACACCGATCGTTTCATATAAATCTTCACAAACCATTTCACGTACCAGGGCAGCATGCTCACCTATACCTCCTGTAAAGACAATAGCATCTACATGACCCAGAGCAACGGCATAGGCGCCGATGTATTTTTTAATACGGTAGACATACATCTCTAACGCCAGTTGACTTTGTCTATCGCCACTGGAAGCCTGTTGTATGACTTCTCTCATATCATTACTGCCACAGATACCCTTGAGACCACTCTCCTTGTTGAGCATACTGTCTATTTCACTAATGGACAGTTTGTTATGGGTTTCCAGGTAAGGAATGATGGCCGGATCAATGTCTCCGGAACGTGTGCCCATCATCAAGCCTTCCAGGGGTGTCATTCCCATGGAAGTATCCATACTTTTTCCGGACTTTATGGCTGTGGCGCTTGCTCCGTTACCCAAATGAAGGGTAATGAGATTGAGGTTCTCCAGGGGTTCTCCCAGTATCTTTGCAGCTTCTTTTGCCACATAAGCATGTGAAGTACCATGAAAACCATAACGCCGTATATGCGCTGCCTGACTCACAGCATAAGGCAGCGGATATCTATAGGCATATTCAGGCATGGTCTGGTGAAATGCCGTATCGAAAACAGCCACCTGGGGAAGTTCGGGGTATTGACTGTAAAGTATTTCAATCCCCTCAAGATTTGCCGGGTTATGCAGCGGTGCAAGAGGAATAAGGGTACGTATGGTGTCGATCACCTCTGTGTCAATAACAACGGGAGCATTGAAAACACTTCCGCCATGTACCACACGATGACCTACGGCATCAAGCTCATTGATGCTACTCAATACTCCTGATTCTGAAAGCATAGTGAAAATGCTTTCAAAGGCATGATGATGGTCAGGAATGGCAGCAGGGGAGGTTGTTTTTTGACCCTTATAGGTAAGTTCAGCATAACTCTCCTCTTCGCCTATACGTTCCATGAGCAGAGAAGCCATACTCTCTGTTCCCGTGAAGTATTGACATTTGATGGAAGAACTCCCGGAATTAAGCACGAGTATTTTCATTTTTCTCTACCTCCTGTGCCTGAATGGCTGTAATAGCTACCGTATTGACGATGTCATTGATGAGACAGCCCCGGCTCAGGTCATTGACAGGGAGACGAAGCCCCTGAAGCACAGGACCGATAGCCAAAGCACCCGTGGAACGCTGTACTGCCTTATAGGTATTGTTCCCTGTGTTGAGGTCAGGGAAGATGAATACCGTCGCCTCTCCGGCTACTTTGCTTTCAGGCAGTTTTTTCCTGGCAACCTTTTTATCGATGGCCGCATCGTATTGAATAGGCCCCTCTATGAGTATGTCAGGTCTCATTTCCTGTGCAAGTTTAGTGGCTTTACGTACTTTTT
>JALSUP010000152.1 GCA_027071315.1 Sulfurovum sp. | reverse complement strand
GTACCGTGTTCAAGGTCATTCAAATAGACAGATGAAATACCGTTTGTACCGATATCTGCTTCTGTCAGTCCTTTGATCCAGTCATAGTGGTAAACAATACCTGTAGCCACGACCATATACTCATAAGGCACTTCTTTACCGCCTCTTGTGACGACTTTATTGTTATCGGGGTCAAATGTCTTGACTTCATCTTTTATCCAGTTCACATCAGAAGGAATGTAGTCTTTGTTATGTCCTACAACGTCTTCATGTGTGTAAAGACCCGCAGCCATAAATACCTGTCCAGGCTGGTAAAGATGTATTTCATTGGGGGCAATAATGGTAAGTTCCGCATTTGGAAGTGCAGAGTGAAGTCTCGAAAGTGCCATGATACCACCGGCACCGCCACCGACAACGAGTACTTTTACTTTTTTATCAGAGCTTGGACCCGCTTCAGCTGTGACAGGCGCACCCATCATCATGGCTGCTCCACCAGTTAAGCCCATAAGTTTCATAGCATCTCTTCTATTCATACCGTTCTCTTTGTCTCCGTGGAGAAGTTCAACAAGCGGCTTGCTATGTGAAATTTTTTCTGACATATTTATCCTTTTTTCTCTAAATTAAACAAATTCTAGCACAATGACATAACATATTACGATTGTCATTTACCTATTTTATTACGTTATGGATAGAAGAAAGCTTAAATTAAAAAAGTCTTGAAGTGAAAGTATAACGTTATTAACAGATGATTAACTATCTATTAATTAAAAGTTTACCTTATACATTATGACGTTTTTAGGGTAGATTTTTCAGCGTACAATCTGACTGTTCCTGAAATTTAAGTATCTCATTCAGGGCACCGTAAAGCTCCTTTTTTTACCTGTCTTTTTCCGGATAAGCGGTCTGTCTCTCAGGGTCTCTTTTTGAGCATCTGTTTCAAGAATGCTTCTCTGCTCTCTATGCCCAGCAGTTTTTTCCTTGTCAGGTCAGGGTAGGTTCCATTCAGCCCTTTTCCGTCGTCTCCATGGCAGCCTGCACAGTTGCTGCTGTAGAACATGGCGGCATCTTCTTTATAGGGCTTTCCGCACGCTTTACCGGAAAGTGTCATGACATAACAGGCGATCTTCTCTGCATCGGCAGGAGAAGCAAAGCCGCCCTCCATCTCTCCGCCGGGAAAATCAAACTGATAGGAACCGTGATCGATGACAGAGACAATATACTGCCTGAGGTACTCCGTACTCTGAAGACGTGCAAGTTCCTCCCTGGCATGTTCTGTTTTGTGTTCAGTGACATGTGCCCTGTAGGTAGGGGCAGCTGCATTTTTTTCGGGTGTCTGTACTTTGAAAGCAGCATTGTAGAGTGCATAAAGCAGCACAATAGAAACTGCCGCATAGGGGAGGGTTTTTTCCATAAATGTATTTTATAATAAATATAATTAGAGGTTAATTTTGCATTTGCATCAAAAGTTTTGCTTTCGCGTCTTCTCTCTCTGCTGCTTTAGCGGGTTGCGCTGCAGGCTTTTTTTTGACCATAAAGGTTTTTTCTCTTGTGTCTGTTTTGTGCGTGGGTAAAATGTGTTCTGTTTCCTGCCCGTCGCTTATGCTGATCACAGGGAGGGTCTCTTTTTTTTCTCTTTGCCTGACACTCGGTATGTATTTTTTGCTCACTTTGGCTTTTTTAGACTTCTTCTCTTCCTCTTCTATAGACTTTTCCTTAGGTAAAAACATGAACAATACAGCCAGTATGGCGCTCAATACTAAAACGATCTTGGTACTGATACCTATCATCGTATGCCCCGATGACTTTTTTTGCATCTCCCGTCTTAGACGTGCCTCTTTTCTGTAGGGCGGCTCTAC
>JALSUP010000151.1 GCA_027071315.1 Sulfurovum sp. | reverse complement strand
CTTTCATAATGCAGGGCAACCATAAAGGATTGCCCCTACAGTTTTACAGGTAAGGAATGTTGCTATCATGGTAAAAGCCTGTAGAGGTGCCCCTTGTGGGTACCTGCTCCTGCCTTTTCCTTATAAGTATTTTATCACTTTTTTGGATATAATTTTGCCAATAATAAACAGGAAAATAAATGTTGGATTTACAGAGTATAGAAAAAGCCTATGAGAGAGTACAGGGTGTGGTACACCGTACCCCTTTTGCCTACGCCCCCATCTTAAGTGACATTAGCGGGTATGAAGTCTACCTGAAAAAAGAGAACCTTCAGCGAACCGGAGCCTTTAAACTCAGGGGTGCTTTTAACCGCATTGCTGCTTTGGTGGAAGCAGGAAAAAAAGGGGGAGTGGTTGCTGCTTCTGCGGGGAACCATGCACAGGGTGTGGCATTTTCTGCCAAACATTTCGGTATAGATGCGACCATTGTCATGCCCGAGTCAACCCCTCTTACCAAAGTACAGGGCGTGAAAGAGTTCGGTGCAACCGTCATTTTGCATGGGGCCAATTATGATGAAGCCTATGCCTATGCCGTGACCTTTGGTGAAGAGAACCACTTTGACTTTGTACACCCTTTTACAGACGATGAGGTAATGGCAGGTCAGGGTACGGTAACGCTTGAAATGTTCGAAGAGATCGACGACCTGGATGCACTCATTGTCCCTGTCGGCGGGGGAGGGCTCATCTCCGGTATGTCCGTGGCAGCCAAAGCGCTGAACCCCGACGTCAAGATCATTGCTGTCTCTGCACAGGGCGCACCGGCCATGAAAAAATCTTATGATGCCAAAAAGGCCATTGATACCACATCGGTCAGAACCATTGCAGACGGGATCGCCGTACGTGATACCTCTCCAGTGACTTTAGAGTACATTTTAAAGTATGTCGATGCCTTTGAGTCCGTCTGTGAAGATGAAATCGCTTCAGCCATACTTTTTTTACTTGAAAAACAGAAAGTGCTGGTAGAGGGTGCCGGTGCTGTGGGTGTGGCTGCCTTGCTGCATGGCAAACCTGACTTGCCTAAGGGCTCCAAGGTCGGTGTGGTATTAAGCGGCGGGAACATTGATGTGACGATGCTTTCACTCATCATCGAAAAAGGACTTATGAAGTCTGCGCGCAAAATGAAACTCATGGTCACACTCATAGACAAACCGGGTGCCCTGCAGTCATTTACACAAATACTTACAGACATCGGCGCGAACATTGTGCAGATCGGCTATGACAGAACGTCTATCGATCTTGAATTCGGTGATGCCCATGTTTCTGTCGCTTTGGAGACCAAAGGCGAAGAGCATCAGGACCTTATACGTCAAAAGCTTACAGAGGGCGGCTTCTCTTTTAAAGAAGAGCATTAAGAGAGAGGACATTCATATGACAGCGATCGATCTGGGTTCAAATACATTACGCGTATTGCAGTATGACTGTGACACAGGCAGGCACCTTGGTATGTATGAAAAGGTGGTGAAAACTGCCGATGGTCTGGCACAAAGCGGGGTCATCAAGAATGATGCCGTCATACGTGTGATGGATGCACTCGACGAAGCAAAAAGTCAGCTCGGTATTGTTGACTATGCTCATGTCAGAGCAGTCACAACGGAGACGCTGAGACGTGCCAAAAATGCTTCCGAAGTCCTGGAACGTATCGAGAGACGAACCGGGGTTGTTTTTGAAGTCATCAGCGGAGAAGAGGAAGCCCGACTCACGCTTCTGGCCGTTAAACACAGACTTGCCAAACTGCACTATGCGTCACAGCGTTTTGTGCTGGTCGACATTGGCGGCGGGTCAACGGAACTCATTTTTAATTATGGTGACAAGGTCATCTCAAAAAGTTTCCCTGTGGGCATTGTGACCATTGCCCAGAGTTATCAGGACCTCGAAGGCATTAAAGCAGCACTTCCTCAGGCCATGCTCGATATGGAAAGATTTTGTATGGAAACCTATGCTGAAAACGGGAAAGTGGACTCTTTTGTTGCCACAGCAGGTACGCCTACCACGGTTGCTGCTATGAAACTGGGACAGAACTATGCCTGCTACAACCCTAAAAAGATCAATGGTATCTCTTTGCAAAAAGAGGAGTTGGACTTTTACCTGAACAAGTTGCTTGCCATGCCCTTTGAAGAGAGGGAGATCATGGTAGGCGTAGGAAGGTCCGACCTCATCGCCGCGGGCATACTCATCTATAAACAGATCTTCAGTATTGTAGAATTCAATAGCTGTATCGTCATCGATGATGGTTTGCGTGAAGGTGTGGCCCTGGAGAATTGTCTACACTTATAGCGTTTTCTTATGCCTTTCATCAATAAAAAGAGCGTATTTATCTTATTTTGCTATAATCCACGTAATACAAAGGGTGTTCTATGCCCGAAAAATAAAATATAATGGAGTGTAAACCATGAAAATGAGTGGTGCACAAATGGTATGTGAAGCGATCATCGCTGAGGGTGTTAAGACCGTATTTGGTTACCCCGGCGGCGCGATCATGCACGTTTATGATGAAATTTACAAGCAGAACGGATTTGAACATATTTTGAACCGTCATGAGCAGGCTTCTGTTCACGCAGCAGACGGATACGCAAGAGCCACCGGTGAAGTAGGAGTGGCAATGGTCACTTCCGGACCAGGATTCACCAATGCCGTGACAGGTTTGGCAACAGCATATATGGACTCTATTCCTATGGTCGTTATTTCCGGTCAGGTGCCTTTGTCACTCATTGGGACAGACGGTTTCCAGGAGATCGATGCCGTCGGTATTTCAAGACCCTGTACCAAGCACAATTTTTTAGTGCGTACACTTGAAGAGTTGCCGCGTGTCCTGAAAGAAGCATTTTACATAGCGCGTTCAGGAAGACCGGGACCCGTTCTGGTCGATGTGCCTAAAGACATTACCGTTGAGATCGGTGATTTCGTCTACCCTGATACTGTGAATATACCTTCGTATAAGCCTACATACAAAGGGAATAACAGACAGATCGAAAAAGCGGTCGAAGCGATCAAATCTGCGAAAAAACCATTGCTTTACATTGGTGGGGGTGTGGTGCTTTCCAATGCAGCGGATCTCGTGCGTGAACTGGCAGAGAAAACACAAATTCCTGCGGTTGAAACTTTGATGGCAAGAGGCGTTATGGGTGCAAAGAATCCGCTGCTTCTCGGTATGCTTGGAATGCATGGAAACTACTCTTCGAACATGGCCATGTCAGAGACTGACCTTGTCATATCACTGGGTGCAAGATTCGATGACCGTGTAACGGGGAAACTTTCTGAATTCGCTAAATATGCCGACATTATTCATGTTGATATTGATGCAGCGAACATTGGTAAACTGGTTGATGTTGACTTCCCGATCGTCGGTGACATTACGAAGGTCGTTGAAAAAATGATGCCTCTGCTTGATGATGTCAATCCTGACAGATACAATGCCTGGAGAGAGATCCTGAAGCGTTACAATGAGCTCCATCCTCAGTCTTATGTCGATTCGGATGAAGTCATTAAACCACAGTGGGCCATTGAGCGTATCGGTGAACTCATCGGTGAAGATGCCATTATTACCTCCGATGTCGGACAGCACCAGATGTGGGCGGCACAGCACTTCCCGTTTGACAGACCTCGCCAGTGGATCAACTCCGGCGGTCTCGGAACGATGGGCTTTGGTTTCCCTGCAGCACTTGGGGCTAAAAGAGCACACCCGGAAAAAACGGTCATCAATATTACCGGTGACGGGTCGATACTGATGAATATGCAAGAGTTGGTAACTGCCGCTGAATATAAGATACCGGTCATCAATGTGATCCTGAATAACCACTTCCTGGGAATGGTAAGACAGTGGCAGACCTTCTTTTATGAGAAGCGCTACTCTGAGACCGATTTGAGTTTTCAGCCAAACTTTAAAGCTTTGGCCGAGGCTTGCGGCGGTATCGGTTATGATGTGACGACCAAAGAGGAATTCGATGCAGCACTCAAAGATGCGATCGAGCAGGACAAAGTCTGCTTTATGAATGTACAGACGAACCGTTTTGAAGATGTGCTTCCGATGGTACCTGCAGGAGGGGCATTGTTCAACATGATGTTACCGCAAAAAACAGAAAGCCACAGGGAGGAGAAATAATGCCTAAAGTAGTAAATGAAAGACGTGTCATCTCTGTTGTGGTCATGAATGAAAGTTCAGTCCTCGCCCGTGTGACAGCACTGTTCGCCGGACGAGGATACAACATTGAGTCATTGACCGTTGCTCCGATCCCTGAGAGTGAAATGTCACACATCACCATTGAGACCAAAGGTGGTGTCAAAGTGATGGAGCAGATCACTAAACAGCTGCATAAGCTGATTCCTGTCTATAAGGTCATCGAACATGAAGAGATGGTTGAAAAAGAGATGGTGTTGATCAAATTCCCTATTGCTGAAAACCTTTCCAATGTGGCGGCACTCTGTGCTGCCTATAATGGCGGTATTGTCAATGTGGGTAAAGAGATGGTCATTGCACAGGTGGCAGATGAACCAAAGCGTGTGAAGCATTTCATTGAAGCTGCACAGCGTTACAACCCATGCGAGATCGTACGTTCCGGTGTGGTTGCCATAGAGCGCTAGATCTTCTTCTTTATGTTGGGCAACCACAAGGGATTGCCCCTACATTTACATATTAAATTTTATTGTGTAGGGGTGCCCCTTGTGGGTACCCATTATTAAAAGGATTCTCCTTATGACCTATACACTTTCTGAAATCACAAAACAACTTGCACTCTCTTTTTCCGGCAATGACATTGAGATAGATGGTATTCATACCCTCTCCGAAGCCACCTCTTCCCAACTCACTTTCTTTAACTCAGAAAAATATAAAGACCAGCTTCCCCATACCAAAGCAGCGGCAATTCTCATAGAAGAGAAGTATGCCGATCTGCTTCCTCCCTCAACCATTGCACTTGTGACAGATGAACCTTATTTGAAACTGGCTCTGGCTTCCAGACTCTTTGCACATAAGTTAGAGAGCAAAGGAGGGCACCCTGACATGGGTGAAGGCTGTGACATAGACAAACGTGTCCGTTTTGGAAAGAATGTGACACTTGGTGACAATGTTACCATTCTTGCCGGCTGTTATGTGGGTGACAATGTGACCATTGGTTCAGAGACACTGCTGCACCCGAATGTCACGCTTTACCATGCTACAAAAGTAGGGGAACGCTGTATTATTCATGCGGGGACAGTCATAGGCTCTGACGGTTACGGCTTTGCACATACGAAACTGGGTGAGCATGTTAAAATTTACCAGAATGGAAATGCCATTCTCGAAGATGATGTGGAGATAGGCGCGAACTGTGCCATAGACAGAGCAGTCTTTGGTACAACATACATACGTAAAGGTACCAAGCTCGATAACCTGATACAGATAGCCCACAACTGTGATGTGGGTGAGCATACTTTATGTGCAGCACAAGTGGGACTTGCCGGTTCAACAACGCTGGGACGCAATGTGGTCATGGGTGGTCAGTCTGCCACAGCAGGGCATCTTGAGATTGGTGCCTTTGCCACCATTGCCGGAAAAGGTGGTGTGACCAAATCACTTGAAGGTGGAAAAACATACGCAGGTTTTCCTGCCATTGACCATAAAATATGGTTAAGAATTCAGGCTAAAATCGCAGGACTCGTAAAACGTAAAAAATAGTGCCTATTTTATGATATAATTATTTGTATATCAAAATATAAAGGAACAATCATGAGTGGAACAGTCACGAATATAGCAGAAATGGGTCTTAGTGGTACAAAAGAGGGGAAGATCACGGTGACAACGGTATCGGAACCTTACGGCGAAAAAAGTGAGAGTGTTGCGAGTATCGGTATTTCACTTCAGGCCAATTCCCAGGAGCCGGACTGGAAAGTACATATCCCCAAAACAAACATTGATGCTGTCATTGAAGCATTAGAGAAAGCAAAAAAGAGTTTATAAAGAACATGTGAAAGCTGTCGTTATTCGGCAGCTTTTAACTCTTTATATTGGTCCAAGGCTTTTTGCATCGATTCCTTGTCCGGAATTTTACGCCCTGCAATGTACCCTACAATATTTTTATTTTCATCAAATTTCGGTTTGATCCAAACAACCACAAGATAGTATTTCCCCTCAGAAGTCATGTTCTTCACATACCCTTCCCAGTAATTACCGCTTTTAACTGTTTTCCACAGTCCTTCAAAGGCTGCTTTCGGCATGTCCGGGTGTCTGTTGATATTGTGGGGTGAACCGACAAGTTCTTCTTTTGTATACCCTGTCATGTGCCTGAATTTACGGTTCGCATAGGTAATAATACCTGCTGTATCGGTTTCAGTGATCATCACGCCACCGTCAAAGATGACCTCTTCATCAACAGGGTCAGGTTTGGTTATGCTCTTATGCGTGATCGTATTTTTAATCGTAACGCCCATGGCTTCTCCGTTTCTTGTACTTTTTTAGATGACATTATGTTAGAAAAAACAGAGAAGTATGCAGGAAAGTGTGCAGTCTGGCAATCT
>JALSUP010000150.1 GCA_027071315.1 Sulfurovum sp. | reverse complement strand
ACTTCAACGGAATTACCCTCACCGATGACCAGGTGGTCAATGGATACACCAAGGTTGTTGAGTGCTGATTTAGCCATAGCACCACCCATCATTTTCATCATATCATCACCTGAATTCGAACCTGCTCCCTCTTCCGAGTCAAAGAGAATAACAGAGAGGATCTGCTCTTTGCTCAAACTCGGGACAGAAGAGAATAAAATATTGGGAATAGCAGGTGTACCGGTCACGTTGATCGTGATCATCGTATTTTTAATGGTTTTGTACTTTACCGTAATATCGAGCATCGGTTTGGCAGGATCACCGGTAAAGTATAGATGGCTGTTTTCAAGCACAAACTTCTTTTTCTGGAAAATATAAGAACTGCCATCAACAAGATCCACAGAGCCAATGACCATCGGGTTTGAATATATGGCTTTAAATATACTTAAATTGACTTTTGCCTGCATATCAATAGGGTCCTGCTTGAATACCAGTGCTTTCTTTGTATCTACTTTGACAGCGATGGTCAGGTTGTCCATGAACGGACTGGCTTCTTTCTTCTTCATATCCTGAACAATGACAATATCGCTGTCACTCGGGAAAGACTTGCTATCCATATCATAGTGTATCTCTCCCCCCAGCAACGTGACTTTACCGTCAATATTGGTTTTGTTACCGTCCATCACCGTTTTAATGTTAATACCGGCATTCAGGTCGATCATCTCATGTGCAAGGGTAAAGGTCGGTGCATCTGCAAGTATGGTACCCTTCATCTTCTTTGTATCCAACTGTCCGGTCACTTTCAACTGATCGTTCAGCCAGAGTTCGGAGATCGTAATATTTTCTTTGTCCATCTTTATAATAGACGGTTTGGTCGCAAATATCTTCATTTTATTATAGCTCAACTGATAAGCATTGAGACTGATATCATTCCCTTTTTTGCCAAGTACCACTTTAAAATCGTCTATCTCGTGGTCTGTCTTTCTGTCTGCATGGTAGATCACCTTTGGCGAGCTGAGATTGAGTGTAATGTCCTTATTTTTCTTAACAAGCACAGAGACATCCAACTGCCCGTCTATTTTTGGAAGATTCTCAACTGTATAGAATTGCTGCACGGTATTAAGCAGTGAAGAGAAAGAACCGACATCACTGGTGATCGCCATATCTCCATTCGCTTTGGTGTCAAGTGTCGCTGACATACCGGCAATATGAATCTTTCCATCCAGCATTTTTGTTTTTTGATCCATTAAGACATTGGCATTGAGCTTGCTCGAAGAGAGCTTTACCTTTATCTCTTTGTCATCCATGTTCACATCGGTCACCAAAGGAGAGATAGCCGCGTAGTGTACATTTTTATCAAAGTTGATCAAAAGTGAATCTTTGGGAATCGTCGTTGTGATCTTCGCTTTAATATTTTTACCGTAATAGATATCGGCATCCACATTCGCCACGTTGGAGGTGATCTTTGCTTTTCCCTTAATGGTATCTATTTTTGTAAAGTCGACTGGCACATCTACAAAGACATTGACGGCCGTGGCATTGAGTTCAGGAGGAAGTGTGACAAATTGGTTAACAGCCAAAGATTCTGATGTCTCCAGCTTGAAAAGACCTGTTTTAAAATCTTTGGAAACAAAACTTCCTTTTAAACCTTCTGCTTTAATGTCAGTCGTAACACTTTTTAAGTCACCCTTGTATGAGATATGAAAGTTCTTTAAAGGCTTAACTGCTTTGGCATCAAGTCCCAGAATGGCAGCAGCATCAATATCGCCGGAGTATTGCATTTTATCATCCATCAAAAAGGTATTGGTCAAAGAGATATCTTTGGCATACGGTGTTGTCACAAGCACTTTCGTTTTCGCTGTCAGTTTCTTCTCTTTGATCAGATAGACCACTCTGCTTGTTAAATCATCAATGTCAACATTAAAAGGCTTGGAGGTATTGGTATCTGAAGCATTCACATCGCTACTGTTTGCGTCAGTAGGCAGGAGCAATAACTGTTTCGCTCTGGCATGCAAAGTGACCAGCACTTCTTCTTCGGAAGCATTGAGGTCTATCTTGATCTTGCCGATAGATTCTTTACGAAGAGGAAGCTTATAGAGTGTAAAAAGCTCTTTATTCGGTGTCAAGATGACATCACCCAGTAAAACATTGTTCACGATCTTACTTTCCTGACTAAAATTTGTCAGGTTTGTTTTTCCATCGAAGGTAATAGTACCCTCTTCTACAAGAAGTTTTTCAACATCAAATGCAATATCATTCGCATCAAGGACAAAACTCAAAATATTGAGTGGATCATAGGTAGAAGGCAAAATATCCGTATGCACTTTTTTAACGATCACTTTTTCCGGTATCAGGTTATTATTCGTTTTTGGCGTACTCTTTTTTGTCTCATTGGCATCGGCGATCACAACAGGCTCATCTTTTGTTGTATTGCTCTCATTGTTGTCAGGTACAAAGAGTGCCTGCAGTGCAAGCGTATCTACTTTGTTGACATTCAGATGATCCACCGTCACAACATCTTTCTTAAGACCTCCGGCAATATCAATTTGACCTAAGTCACTTTGAAAATTCAAGCCGTAATTTTCTACAGAAATAGCAGATTTTTTGTTGGAGAGTATCTTCTCTACATCGGCATTGGCATTGTTCACCGTAAGCATCACTTTGTCAATACTCGCCGTCTTGTAAGATCTCGGCAGCAAAGTCACAAGGAATTTTTTTAACTGCACCTCTTTAGGAATGAGTGGGTTAAGTGCTTCTTTCTTTTCCGGGCTTTCAGTACTTGCAACTTCTTCAACATTTACTGTTTCTTCACTCGTATTACTCTCCGCAGGCATAAACATTTTTTCAAGTGTCACAGAGTCAATGTTTTCTACACCCAATTCATCAATGGTCAATTTACCATCATCCAATGAAGCATATAAAACAAGGTCGGTCACATTGGTATCGACCTTTAAAAAGAGTTTTTCTATGTCAATACTCTCTGCTGCATAGCTAAGATCGGAGACATCCAGCATGGTATTTTCTACAAGAATTCCCTGCTCTTCAAAAGGTTTGACACTAAGATGCACTTTGTCTACGTTAATGACCACCGGCAGAGGAGAAGAAGTACTGTTATCTTCTTCTGTACTTTTTGGGAAAGAGGCAATGAGCGCTTTGACGGTATCCACATCGAGGGCATCAACACTTATTTCATTGATCGCCACTCGTTTATAGAGTATTTTAGAAGGGTTCCATGAAAATTTAATCTTCTTCGTTATCTCTTTATTGTCAAATTTCAAGCCTGCTATCGTGACACCGGTCAATACATTTCCCGTAATATCATCGTACGATATTTTATAGTCAGGGGCAAAAATGTCTGCCACTTTTTTAATGACAAACGAAGAGTTGGCTGCCACAACGATGGCGACAACAAGAAAAACAAAAAGGCTTAAGAGTGTATATATAATTTTCTTGATCAAAATGACTGTCCTATCTGAAATGAGATTCCATACTGGGAAGGGTCTTCAACATTCATCCCCACATCGAGTTTAAAAGGTCCGACCGGTGTAATGTAACGCACCCCCACACCGGCTGACGTTATGATCTCTCCAGTGAAATCATAACTCTCATCGGTGAGCATCGTATTGTCTGTAAATGCTGCCGCATACAGGTCTGCCCAAACAGGATAATCAAATTCCAGAGAGAGGTTGGCCATACTCATAGCACCAAAGAGTTCATAGGTCGTAGGGGAGGTAATGACTCCCAGTTCTCTAAATCCGTAAGCACGGTTGGAGTAGGCACCCCCACCAAAGAATTTCTTCGATTCAGGAATACCGCCATAGGTATCATCTTCCATGGCTATGGATCCCATTTTCCCCACGACTGCCATGGTCAGGTCAGAAACGGTGTAGATCGCTCTGGCTTCTATCTGTGCTTTCAGGTACAAACTTGACTGGTCATCGGTCGGTATACCCGTTTCAAGATACGCGCCGAGATAATAACCGTATTTCGGATTGAGTTTCGAATCTCTCCCGTCGTAAGAGATGTCAAGATAAGGGTAGGCAAGTAAAAAGGTATTGTAGGCATCAGGAGGAAGAATCGTCTGATTATCTTCAAGTCTCGAAATTTCTATGGCTTCAAATGCCAATCCTGCGATCACTTTAAATTGTTCACTCTCATGTTTAAGGAAAGTACGTGCAAAAGCTTTAGCCTCATGGAAACCTTCAAAATCCAGACTCGAGTACCCGCCGCTGGCACCGATGTCAATAGCAAAATCACCGACAGAAAAAAGGACCGGTCTATAGAAATCGACAATAGCAACCTGTTCAAATTGAGACCAGGCCAGTTTCAATGATAACTGCTGGGCATTCCCCATAAAGTTATGTTTGACGATCTTACCGTGTACCCTTGCACCCACGTAAGTATCAAATCCTGCTCCCGCTTCCAGATGGTAAGGTTTTTCCATCTCTTTAACCAGTATATCTACCGGCACGACATTATAGAACTTTCTATCGACACCGATCAGTACCGAATCAAAAGACTGCAATGAATAGATAGCCGTTGAAGTGTTCTGCACCAGTTCTGTTGAGAAGCGCTCACCCACTTTGGCGCGTACACGTGACTTGACGATTTCCGGGTCTATGGTTTTCAGTCCTTTGATGCTGACATTACCAAAGGTACATACCCCGCCTTTTTTAACAACATAACGAAGGTCAACACTGCGTTTGTCCAGATCAACATAGGCTTTGCTGTCCAGTTCATAAGAGCAGTATCCGTCTTTCAAAAGTGCGGAGATAATATCACCCTTGGAAGCAATGAATTTCTTGGCTTTGAAAATATCACCTTTTTGCAGCTCTATATAAGGGCTGACATCAAAATCACTTGTGATATTGATATCGTTGACCAGCACAGGTTCATTTTCTATGACCATCACTCTCACAGTGCTCTTCGTCACTTTGATCTTGAATTTGGCATCATAATAGCCTTCAGAATCAAAAAAACTTCGTAAAGCTTCCGAGAGCGTGGGAATGAGTTTGTCCTTAATGGTCGCTTTATCATCTTTCCAGAACTGATACATACTTTTATGCTCTGCACTCAGGGCATCCAGTATGTCTGACTCAGAAAAGACTTCTTCACCTTCTATAAAGATCTCATGTGTAGGCAGAATGATCTCTTCTTTATCCTCGCCAAAAAGTCCGGCACTCAATGAAGTAGCACCCAGCAACAGTAAAATTAATATGATTTTTTTATACATTTATGATACATCCCCTAAAAGCAATATTTTATCCAATCTTGCCTAAAAAATGACTGTAATATTGATTTTATACTATTAGCATTACTTCTATTTCCAGTAAGTATCGAGTCTGACATTCCATCCTTTTCGCCAACGCTCTTCTCCTCTTGCAGGCGGGGAGTTTTTAATGCGTCTGCTTAACATTTTTTTAGCAGAGAGGGCAAAAGCTTTTTGCTTGTTGTGCATAGCAGGATCCATATGTTCCAACACTTGCAGCAGTCCCCAGCCCTGCCCTTTGTAGCGCTCACTTTTCAGTGTCCCTTCCCCTTTGAAGTTGGTATAGTCCAAAAGCACATACAAACCTCTTTCATTGACACTTCCGTTTGTGTTGTAAAGTACTTCATTAAAACGTTTTTTAACGACTGCTTTACGTTTTGGGTCATCGATGGTACTTAACATTTGGGGTAAAGCCTTTGCCAAACGTTCAGCCATGAATTCTGCCTGATAAGACATGGTAGATTTTAAAAAGGCAAAAAGTTCCCTGTACTGTTTGGTTCTCGCTTTTTTAGCAGTAAAAAATGCTTTCTTTGTTGCCCAGGGAAAAGGTGTTTTTGCATTTAACCAGGAAGGCATTTTCACGTGTTTGTTTTCCATAAATGCAACAAGCATAGGAAAGACTTCTCTGAAACGCTCTGTATGCCCTTTGGGAAACCAGATGAAATGTCCAATGCCCACAGAAGCAAAGTCTTCCCCCTTATTCCACCATACTAAGTATTTGTCTTTTCCGGCACCCTCATTTTGCCACACTTTTTTAGCCACGTAGTTCGCCTGTTTTTTCGTTAAGTGAATGTTTGAAGAAAAAAGTGTCGAAACCAATAAAAAGATCAATAAAATTGCTCTCATAAATACTCCATTAATTATTTGAATGTATAGTTTGGTAATTATACACTATAAAACGGGGAAATCACGATGATAAACAAAACCATACTTACCACAGCCATTTTCATGTCACTTTTGAGCACAGATCTGCTTTCCGGTGCCATTACTGCCAAAGATCTGACTGATGTAAACGGTAACTGGCATTTGCGTGTACTTGACGGGCACAACGTCCAAAAAGCAAGAGCCATTTTAGACTTTCATTCCAAACAGATGATCATCAATGGGTTTGACGGCTGTAACCGTATTTCCGGCGTCTTAAAAACACATGGCAGTACCGTTTTCAACTCTCAGCTTAAATCAAGCAGAATGGGATGCAGACAAAACATACACCGATACACAAGCAAACGTCTCAAAGCAGCCATTAAAGAGGGATTTACCATTACAAGAAACACCAGGTACGGTATTGAGGGCATCACCATCCGAAGCAAGCACCATGACCTCTTTTTCAAAAAGATGGGTGGGACAGGCTCAGTAATGGATTATTTGAAATAAGATT
>JALSUP010000149.1 GCA_027071315.1 Sulfurovum sp. | reverse complement strand
TTGTGTGTAGAAAATATTGCTTATGAAAATTGATGTCAAGTGATACAATGCAGCATCTCTCAGCGATAGCGATTAAGGGGGTTTTGGATAGAATTTACTTAGATTTTAGGTGCGAAAGTTAAGTAAGGAAATCAAACTATTTTGATACGCAGGGGAATATTACGTTGAAGGCATCACTGCCGTCAGAGTGGAAAGGGTATGTGCCCGACTGCTATTATCATTTTGATGAAGAGGGATTTGACAAGGACAGCAAAGGTCGTTTGACGGGCTGGAGATCCTTTAGGTACTACCCCTTTCTTGGAACATTCTGGCCTACGAATGGTTCAACAGATGATGTCCTGATACGACTCGGCAGCGCTTTTAAGCAAAACCGTCGGGGAGAGACAGACATGGACGTGTACAAACTCAACTTCTCTATTGTGGAAGCCCTTGTCAAACAAAAAGAGATTGCCATTAATCCTGTTGATGAGCACATCTATGATGTAGACTTGAACCATAACGGTCTGTTGGATGAAGCTGCCTTTATCTCAAAAGATATTGAAAGTTATGTCGGAAAAGCGAAAGAGGTTTTGCGTAGAGGAGAGATACATTTGGCAAAAGGGCTCTTTCCCGAACAAACGGAGTTTCTCCACTCTGTACGTTATATTGACTGGGACAGCGAAAAAGGGCATATCGGCATGTCAAAACGGATGAAAGAGCTGCGTTATGCCAAAAAGACAAAATGGCTCACCTACTCCCAGATACAGAGAGTGGCTTCAGCCGAACTCTGGGAGACTCAGATGAATGAAACAACCCAGGGGGTCATGGCAACCTTCAGAGGGAACTATGAAGAGGGATTGCGCAATGACCTGGGCTGGGTCTATCAGGGGTTCATTGAAGATAAAAAGGGTGCTCTTCGACCGCAAACACATGAAGAGACCATTGCCTGTATGGGCTGTCATGCCCATTTGGGTGCAACGACAGATTCCACGTTTTCCTTTGCCCGAAAGTTCGAAGGTATAGACAAAAATCAAAAGATGTACGGTTGGAACCACTGGAGTCAAAAAGGGCTTAAAAACATTCCCGAACCCAAAGCCGCCTATATCAACCGTGGAGAAAATTATGAATACAGTTTCTATCTTCAAAATAACCATTCAGGTAATGAATTCAGGGACAACAGTGAAGTGCAGGAAAAGTTCTTTACCCCGGAAGGTTCTCTCAAAACTGAGATGCTGGATACCCTGCATCAGGATATCAGCGTCTTACTCTTCCCCTCAAGAAGAAGAGCCTTAGACCTCAATAAAGGGTACAAGGCAATGGTTGAGGAGCAGAGCTACATCTATGGCAGAGATGCCAATGTCAAACCGAGGCAACATATCTACAAAGAGATAGAAGAAGCAAAAACGACCCAGATCGACGAGACTGTCGTACAACAATAAGAGAAATCTCTCTTCGAAAGAAGCGCTTTGTCTCCTAGCTGTGTCGTAAGCGCTTAAGACTGATCTGTTTCGCTCTTTTTGGTTTTGGCGAATCCGACACCTTTCTTCTTCTTGTACTCCAGATCAAGCGCTTCTATGATCTCCCGGTAGTCCATCCCGGCCTTGTGCATATGCGCGAAACAGGCCGCTGCGACCGCAATGGCATTGGGAACACTCTCTTTCTTTTTACAGGCTTGCAGGTTCTTCTCGCTTACTTTGAGCAATTTACTGAACTTAGGCAGGCTGATCTCCGCATCAATCAACAGTTTTTTGAACTCTAAAAATGTCATGTGCACTCTTTTATTTTATTTATACTTGTGCATGATTATATCATTTTTATGTGGAATCACTATATTTACTTGACATTTAAATATAAAAACTATACAATATCTATATTATATTACTAATGGTAGTATAAAAAACCATATCAAAGGATGTCAAATGGCAAAAACACTCAAGAAGAAGACGATCAAAAAAGTCTCGAACAAAGCAACAAAGAAAGCAGTCGCTAAAAAGGTTATTAAAAAGAAAGATGCTGCTAAAGTAGCAAAAAAAGTGACGAAAGTCGTTTTGAAAAAAGCACCTGCTAAAAAGAAAGCAGCGAAAAAGATCGCTAAAAAAGCAGTCAAAAAAGCTGTCTAAGTTTTACTTTAGACCAGAGCCTTCGCTTTGGTCTTCTCTTCATCTGATGCCTGATCAATATTCAATCCATCTTCTTAAAATTTATTTCTGTGTGGTGTATTCAAGAGATATGCAGTAGAGCGGAGTGTTCAAACACTCCGCTCAGGTTTGAGGGGGGGGGAAAGGGATTAGTTGATCCCTTTGGCTGTCCAGTACTTCTTGATCTCTGCTTTTGTAGCAGCCGGAAGTGGTATATAGCCAAGCTCTGAAGCCGCTTTGTCACCATTAGTGTAGGCCCAGTCAAAGAATGCAGTCACCTCTTTGTTCTTTGCTGTCGCCTCTATCGGCAGTAAAATAAATGTTGCCGCTACGATCGGATATGAAGTGGCACCCGCCGGGTCACCGATGACCGCATAGAAGTCATTGTCAGGTGTCCATGTCGCATACTTCGCAGCATCCTGGAAAGAAGCCACTGTCGGGTTGATGTATTTACCCTCTTTGTTCTCTACCTGAGCGGCAGGAAGACCTAACTTGATCTTGTAAGAGTACTCGATGTATCCAATAGAGTTCTTGATCTGCTGAATGTTTGCAGAAACACCAGAGTTTGATTTACCGGCAACGACTTTTGCTGCTTTCCATGTCGGCTTTTTGCTGACTTTGAATGCCGGGTCTATCTTGTTCAGGAAATAGGTAAAGTTAAATGTCGTTCCCGACTTGTCCGCTCTGACACAGGTGGTAATGGCAGCATGCGGCAACGTAAGCCCTGCATTCTCTTTGGCAATGACGGCATCATCCCAGAAAGAAGCTTTTCCTGTGAAGATCGCATCGATGGCAGCACGGGAAAGTTTCAACTCACCGTCTTTCACCCCGTCGATGTTGTAAGCAAGCACAATAGACCCGACCACTGCCGGAAACATATAGAGCTTTGCTTTTTCCAGGCTTTTTGGCTTCAGAGGCTTGTCCGAACCGGCGAAGTTCACCATTCTCTTTTTAATGGACTTGATCCCGTCACCCGAACCTGTCGGTGTATAGTTTACTTTTTTGCCTGTAGCAGCAAAGTATTCCGATGTCCATGCTTTATAGACCGGCCCGGGAAATGATGCCCCTCTTCCTTTTAGTTCATCTGCATTTACTGCAGTCAGTGCCAATGATGCAGCCAATGCTGCGGTTACGATGTTAGTGATTTTCATTCTACTTCCTTTGAATTTTCGGAAGTATAAAACATCTTGGAAACATTTTGATTACAGAGAGGTTGTCTTATGTCATATGTATTGGTCTATCTCTGCAGAATTTAAGCCGTCCGTAGGGTGGATTCATCCACCGTCAAATCTAAATATATTGTGGTGGGAAATCCCACCCTTTCGTAACAACTCGTTCCCATCCGTCCCCGGTGGGAATGCATACGAGAATTCAAAAAACATGACAATATGCCATATTTTTCCACTCACTTCTTTTCCTGAACTATAATACAGAAAAAAGATGAACAATGGGCAGAAGTAGATACAAAATATATGAACCGACACATCCACACTTTGTGACCTGTACTGTACTTAATTGGCTACCTATATTTACACGTAAAGAGAGTGTAGAGATACTCCTAGATAGCCTAAAACATCTACAAAAAGAAGAAGGTCTAAAGCTCTATGCATATGTGATATTGGAAAATCATTTACATCTTGTCGTACAAAGTGATGATGTAACGAAAAGTATGAGACACTTTAAATCGTTTACTGCCAAAGCACTACTCAAGCTTTTACAAAAAGAGAATGCGGAGACATTGCTCAAACAGTTTCAGTTTTATAAAAAGGCACACAAGCAAAATAAAACCTACCAATTATGGCAAGAAGGATATCAGCCTAAACTTATGCAAACAGATGCGATGATGCTCAATAAAATTCAGTATATACATGAAAATCCCGTCAAGCGTGGCTATGTAGATGAGTCTAGCCATTGGAGATACAGTTCTGCCAGGGATTATGAAGGAATATCAAGTTTAATTGAAGTGGAGAGATTTTGGTAGTTCATATTTTCGTATGCATTCCCACCGGGGACGGATGGGAACGAGGATAAGAGGAACAATCACAACCCAAGATAACGTTTCTTCTTACTCTCTTTCATCTTTGCCAAGTCTACCATGATAAAGCCGTCTATGCAGTTATTGAACGCTTTGTCGTAGCCGAAATCGTAAAATGAAACACCGCCCTCTTCACAGAGATCGGCATACTGTTTGTAGAGCGTTGGGATGGCATAGCCCATATAGCCCAGTTCTTCTTTAAGTACACGCTGGTCAGCCCGGTAGTCATTGCCGTCAAAGATCTCTCTACAGTATTTTTTCATCTGTGTCGTCATACGGTAAGGGTCCTGATGGGCAACCAGTGCCTCTTCCGCTTTAAAATAGTGTCTGTAGAAATAGATGAGTAAGGCCTGTGCTTTCTCACTAAAAGCAGGACTCAGACTCACCGCACCAAAAAGATAGCGTATATGCTGATGGACATGCACGTAGGCACCGATACCCTGCCAGAGGTAGTCCAATGCTCTGGAGTTCCAGTATTTGGGTTGTACAAAACTTCTTCCCAGTTCCAGGCCACTCTCCAGGTACACATCAAACTCTTCATCGTAGTGGAAAAGTGTAGAAGTGTAGAGCCCGTCCATATCAAAATCTTCAATGATCTTTCGGCACTCGCCTATGCGGTAGGCACCGGCGATCTCCAGGGCTTCATCGTCCCAGATGATGATGTGTTTATAGTAGAAATCGTACTCGTCGATGTCTCGTTTTTTACCAGACCCTTCACCCACATGGCGAAAAGAGATCTCTCTGAGACGACCGATCTCTTTAATGACACAATTCTCTGTTTCTGTTTCATAAAGTATAATCTTCTTTCCGTCCTGTGTTTCGCCAAGCATCTCACCCTCTTTAAGGGCATGCTTCAACTCTCCGGAAACTTCTGCCTGGGAAATGCCATTTTCCACTTTGAAAACTGTTTTCTTATAGCGTGCGACACGGTAAAAGTGTTTACGCAGCAGTTTGACCGTCTCTTTATAGGCCAGACCCGGTATTTTATAACTCTCAAAAGGAATGGTCTTCCCAATGACAAAATCAATATTTTTGTGCCTTGCCTTAAACATTTCATGCGGCAGACTCACCGTAGCCAGGTTACGGTTGAGCATAGAAAGGGCATAAAAACTTTTAGAGTTCTTAGCCTTAATGTAGATAGGTAAAATGGGTGACTTCGTTTTAGAAGCAATTTTGTAAAACCCTGACTTCCATGGAGTGTCTTTAATGCCGTTGGGTCTGGCACGGCTCACTTCTCCCGAAGGAAAGATGATGAGTGCTTTCTCCTGATCGAGTGCCTCATAAATGGACTCCAAGGTACTTTTACCCATTTTTGCAGACATATTGTCCACCGGAATTATGAGATCAGAGAGATTCTCAAACTGGGACAAAAAAGAGTTCGCTACAATTTTGATGTCTTTACGTACCTCTTTGAGCAGGTCCAATAATGCCAGGGCATCCAATGCTCCCAAAGGATGATTGGCAATGATAACCACACGTCCGTAGGCAGGAATGTGATCCATCTCCTGTTTGCGTAAAGAGACGGTCACGTCAAAGTAGTCTAAAACTGCTTCCACAAAAGAGAAACTCTCTTTATGTCCATTCTCTTGTAGAAAAGTATTGACCTGTCTTTCATGAAAGAGTGTTTTCAGGGTTGAAAAAAGTGCTTTTTTCGCCAGTAACGGAAAGTTTTCCAAAGTCGGATAGTGCGTCACCAGATAGTTTTCGACACTAAGCTGCTGCATTAGGCTATCCTGTAAATGTAGTTCACTTCTTCTATAAGATGGGTATGTACCTCTTTGACTTTTTTATGTTCGTGGAAGAGTCTCTCAACAAGGTCCCACTCTTCATAAATGACTTCAAGTGCTTCCTCTTCATAAATTGAAAATGTTTTTGAAATTCTTTTGGCGAGTTTAGAGAGTTTCTTTTCTGATATTGCTAATTCTTCTTGCATACTGTACTCCATTTTTGAGATGCAGTAGTATAAGAATAAGTGATAACAAAACAGTAACATTCTTCTCCAAAAGATTACCGTAATGATACCACTTGGGTTTTAGGTATACTTCTCCAGCAGCATTTTGAGTTTTTGCCTGTCGATCTCTACCGAAAGGTCACCGTTTTTTCGGGCATAGAGTTTTCGTACCATCTCTTCTACTTCCGCATCATTCGCCACATGGCTATACAGTATGTGGAGTGCATCGGACTCTTTCCCTGCTCTTCCTTTTCGCTTAGGCAGATAGTGCCAGACAATGAACAGCGCAGCACCCAAAGTAAAGGCAAGCAACAGGACTTGCCAGTTCTGGGTCACGATGTTTTCTTTTTCTTTGAGTTTGACTGCTTTACTGACTGAGGCAGGCGTTATTTTAGAAGCTTTGACAGCAGTACCATCTGTCCTTGCTTTGGCATTTTTAATGTCTATGTTAAATGCTTCAATTTTTAATACTTTTGTTTTCCCTGTTTTAGGGTCATACACAGTAAAACGACGCTCGGGGATGCTAAAATCTTTGTCAGAAATAAAAACAAATTTCTTACGGTAAGTACTCAAGATCTTACCCTCTTCCACACGGACGTCGACTTTGGCATCATTGCTGTAAACAGTGACTCCGTCCAACTCATAGCGGGGGATGTCAAATTGAATTAAACTCCCCTCTCCTTCTATGGTCACGCTAAGGTTGACAGGTTTATTGGCATTTACTTTTTGGGTATCAACCTTGCTTACCAGAGAGAATTGCCCTACCAGGTCACTCTCTTTTGCTTTTGCAAGGACTTCGACATTAACTGTATTGGAAGCTTTTTGAAAGACTTTCGTACCAAAGCCTGTCTCTGTGCCCTCTCTTTTTCTCCCGTCATGCAAACCGATCTTCGCAGCGGCAGGCCCCAGGGTATAGTTCCCTTCAGAATGAGGTGTCAGAATGTATGCCATTTCGCTGACCTGATAATTGCCCTCATCATAGTCTTTCTCTCCCTCAACCCGTTCAACAAAAAAGCCTTTAAACTCCGGTCTGAGGTATTTTAATTTGTTGGAGATAAGCATCCCGTGCTGCAGTGAAAAAGAGACCGTGGCTAAAAAGGCCTCGCCTACGACAAGCGATTCTTTATTTGCTTTTAGCTTTACTGTAAATATACGGTCAAGAGGCGAAACCTCCTCTGTCTGTACTTTAATATGTATGGGGTTGGAGTGATAGGCTTTGCCGTCTATTTCTACCGTATAGGAGGGGATGGTCATGTCTTTTTCAGGAGCAAAAGTCAAGATGAGCGTGGTACGTTCCCGCTCCAGCTGACCATGGTTATAGGTATGCACATTGGTCACTCTCTCATGCCGACTCAATACTTTGGTACCGTCTATTTGCTCGATGGTCGGAAAGTCTGCCCTGCTTCCTCTGGCACGTATCTTGAGTTCTACAATATCTCCCGGAACAATACTCATACTGGAAACAGATGCTTTCGCACCGACAGGCCCTCCGTTTCCATAAACAAAGACAGAGAAAGTCAAGATCAGGAATAAGTATTTATACAGAGTTGTTTTAAAGAATTTTTTTATGTTTATTTCCTTTATACTTTTGTCATTTTCAACAATAAGCATACTCCATTTTTCCTAAATTATTTCATTGTTTATCAATAGGAGAGAGGAAAAATCATGAGATAAGTACTTTACTTGGGAGGTGCACACTTGCACTTAGAGCAGTTTATACCCCACACCCCATACCGGGGCAATATACTCTTTTTCGCCATTGGGGTCTATTTTTTTCTTTAAACGGTTCATGGCAACATTAATGGTTTTATCGTTGAAGGTAACAGAGTCATCACCCCAGACCTCATCCCGCAGAAAGTCTCTGTCCAGAGGATGGTTCGGACGGGAAACAAAGGTCTGCAGAAGCTTAAACTCAAGGTTTGTCAGGGCAATACGCTCATGGTCTATACTCAACTCTCTTCGCTGAAGGTCCAGGTCCATATCGCGGTAGTGCAGTTTGTTGGCACTCTTGGCTCCTGAGCGTTTCAGGAGTGCTTCTATTCTGAGTAAGAGTTCTTTAGGGTTGAAAGGTTTGGTCATGTAGTCATCTCCGCCTGAGATGAAGCCCTCTTCAAGGTCGGAGTCTTTGTCTCTGGCTGTTAAAAAGATGACGGGTGTTTCATAGCCGATCTCTCGCATTTGTGCCACAAACTCACTCCCCTCAATGCCGGGAAGGTTTCTGTCAACGATCATCAGTGCGGGGGTCTCTTCTTCAAGAAACTGTTCTACATTTTCTGCAGAGAGAAAACCGGTGACCGAGTACCCTGCTTTGGAAAGATGGTATTCCAGCAATTCCAAAATATCCTCTTCATCTTCAATGAGCACAATTTCTATATTTTTATTTTCCATGCTGTATAGTAGTATGAATTGGTAACATTTTCATTACTGTTTCATCCTGCTTTTGTTTTACGCACCTATCCCTTTTAGAACATAAAAGATAATGGCGGAAAGTGCCGCTGCTGCAGGAACGGTAATAACCCATGCCGCAATAATTTTCTTCACCATCCCGCGTTTTACATAGTTCTCACGCAATGATTTTTTCAAACTTTTTACTTTCTTTTTCTTGTACTTCAACTCTACCATCAACTCTATCTGCTGCTTATAGTCCTCTTCGGTTTTCAACGCTTCTAGTTTACGCTTCACAGCATCATACTTCTCTACGGCTTCCTGCAGTTTCAACTGTTTTTCACCCATATCTTTAGAGTCGAGCCACTCTCTCAGGAAACCAACACCAAATACCGCACCGACGGCGATGTGTGTGGAAGAGACAGGCAGTCCCAGCTGGGAAGCGATGACCACGGTAATGGCCGCTGCCATCATAATGGAGAAGGCTCTCATCTGGTCGAGCTCGGTGATCTCGGAACCGACCGTTTTGATCAGTCTTGGTCCAAAGAGCGCCAGACCGATGGAGATACCCACACCACCGACAACCATGACCCATAGAGGGATCGCGGCTTTTGAAGAGATCGCCAGATTTGTCAGGGCATCATAGACTGCGGCCAAAGGACCGACGGCATTGGCAACATCGTTCGCACCATGTGCAAAAGAGAGCAGGATCGCGGCAAAGACCAAAGGAATGGCAAACAGTGCATTGATATCTGCCCGGGAATTATCCATACCGGAAATGCGGGAGACGATCTTCGGCTTCACGACCACATAGGTGAGGATCGCACCGATCACACCAAAGGCAAGGGCGATCCCAAAGGTAGGCTTTTTCGTTTGCGGCAAAAAGCTGAGTATTGTTGTCAACTCTTTCCAAACATGCTTTAAGCCTTTGAGTGTCAAATAGGTCAAAAATGCTGCTGCCATGATGGCCACCAAAATAGGCACGATCTTCTTCGCTGCAGTCAGTTTGTCTTCTTTATAAAGGATCTGAGACTTGATGATATAAAGGAATATCGCCGCGATCACACCACCGAGAAGCGGAGAGATGACCCATGACGCGGCGATCTTTCCCATGGTTCCCCAGGAGACAATGGCAAAACCGCCTGCTGCGATCCCTCCACCGAGTACACCGCCGACAATGGAGTGCGTGGTCGATACCGGTGCTTTCAGCCAGGTGGCAAGGTTCAGCCACAATGCGGCTGCAAGCAGTGCGGCCGACATGGCATAGACGAACAGCATCGGGTCCCCGCCAAAGGCTGCCGGATCAATGATCCCTTTTTTGATGGTACCGACGACATCCCCTCCGGCGACCAGCGCACCCATGGCTTCAAAAATGGCAGCGATGAGAATCACCCCGCCCATCGTAATGGCACCCGAACCGTATGCCGGCCCCACATTGTTCGCCACATCGTTTGCCCCGATGTTCATGGCCATATAGGCACCGAAAATGGCTGCGAGTACCAAAAAGCTGCTATGTGTTGCATTGCTTGAAAGTGTGCTTGCATAGTAGGCAACTGCCACGGCAAAGCCCGCTCCTATGAGCATTTTTATCGTATTGTTCATCTTTTACCTTGTCTGAGAAAATATTTTGCTGAAATTATAGAGGAAAAGTATTACAGAAATGTTACCAAATTGTAATACTTTGAAATAGAAGTATCATTTAGAACTTGAAGATGATATCAGCCATCAGACGGTCATAGTGAAAGTTGTCACCTTCAAAGACCTTTCGTGTGGTCCACTGGTAGTGAAATGCCAGAAACATATCTGCATGCAGTTTCATTTTTCCGGTAAAAATATGCCCATACCCGTCCGTTCCGCCGTTAATGAAGTCCGAGTCGTTATGCGCCGCATAGACCGCATCTTTTTGGAGGTCTCTATAGGTATAGCCCAAGCGCCAGTCATAGATCTCTTTGGTTTCACCCCACTGCGCAGAGAAGTCATACGCAAAATTCTCATCGCTGACCGCTGCATTGTAGGCAAGTATCACTGCCGCTTTGAAGGGTTTTCCCAAAATGTCACCGAACTTATACTCCGCCATCGCTTCGAGAATGGTATAGTCATGTGCGTATCGTCCGTTCTCATCCAGAGAGTTACCCAGTGCTCCTTTCGCATAGGGAGGGACATTCCCCTTAACTCCGTTGTAATAATAGAGTCCACCACCGACATGCAAGGCATCAATCCTATGGACATATTGCGCCGTGAGCATATAGATGTCACCACTGCTCGCCTCTTTATTCTCAAGTCTGTGTACCTTCCATGCAGCTGCTGTAAACCTGTTTCCGTCTTTGTGCCCGTAACTCACACCTTCAGGACGGATGTCGTTATCCCAAATAAGCTGTGTTTTCATGGGTCTGTAGAAGTAGTGTTTACTCTTTCCTGCTCTTACCCATGAATCATCATCCAGTTTATATTCCAGGTCAAGCACATCTATCTTGTAGTGCTCTATACCAATACCTTTGGAAAAACTGACGTTACCTGAAGTCGGGTTCCCTTTACCACTCGTGACCTGAGCTTCAAAAATGAACCTGTCACTCATGTCATAACTCATTCCAATTCTTGTACGGTAACGCTCTTCATAAGAGTTGTCCTTATCGTCTCTATGCACTGCTTGATGACGAATACGAAGATCTCCGTAAAAATGGAATTTATCAACAATACTAAAATTAGCTTTCGCAGGTCTTTCCAATGGATCATCGGTATGTGCGAACAATGTTGTTGCCGCCAAAAGTGCTGTCGTAGCAATCGGTGTTTTCATAAGTTACATTCCTGTCTATCAATTTTGGCAAGTATAGAGAGAAAGTGTTACTAAAGTGTTACTAAAATGTAAGAAAATGATAAGGTGAGTAAATTAGTAGTGAGATATGAGAGGAAACGTAACAACTGGAATTGTTACGTTTGAGGTTAAAGCAAATTAACGGTAGTAGTCTTTAAAAAATTGTTACCAATTTACCTCTGCAGTGAACATCAATTTATCACTGTCCTGCTCTTTTCTCGGGTCTTTTTCTCCAAGGTAGTTTCCAATGAATTCAATGTTTCTATTCCACTTGTAAGTAAGACCGGCAATGATATTCTCTCTAGGATCTACAAAATCATCAAGATTCCATCTGTCGTATCTGGCGATGATATTCCAGTCGATCAAAGACTCGTCAAAAGTCATCAGTCTTAACTCTCCGTTGACAGAGAAACCATCACCTTTATAATCTGCTGCAGCTTCTGTCGCTTTTAAGTAGTTGGCAGCAATAAGGAATTCAGGCTGATTATAGACGGCATTGACACCATACCAGATAAAGTCATGTGAGATCGGGTCACCTTTTTTCTCATATTCTGTATTGTACTGTCCGTAGAAAGAGACATCTGCATAGGTGTCATGACGTGCATGTACATGCTTTTTACCTGTTCCCAAAAGGTTCGCAGTCAAACGCCACTCTGCACTTAAGCCATTGTCTGAATCTTTATCGATAGAACCGTGGTATCCTTCACCGTTGAAGACACCCAGTTCGGAAGAGAAGTAATCCAATTTGGTTTTAAAGTTAATACCAAGGTCTGCCGAGTTGGTAAAGTCTGCATCCTGCTTTTTCTCAACAAATGTTTTGGCGATCGATCTGTACAACCAGCCATGGTGCTCTTCATAGTCGATCCAAGGTCTGTGCGCCTGACCAAATTCAACACCGGTATTTGGAAGGATCTCATTCAAGTACAGGTAAGCATATTTAAGTCTGACTTCCCAGTCACCTGTGTTCGCATCAGTAATAGGGTTTCCATCGCTGTCTTTTCCGTTGCCTATCTGGTGCGTATCGAGTGTCACTCTTACATAAGATTTAGGATCATCAAAGAAGTACCCTTTCACCTGGATATAGTTTCTTCTTGTCTCGAAATAGTTGTCTCTGTAGCTCTCACCTGTTGCCGTGTCTTTCACCTTGTTAGAGACAAAACCAATATAGTGCTTACCGGAGAATTTCAATTTAGATGTTTTTGAGAAAACAGGTGTTGCTTTTTCATACTTTTGAACCAAAGTATCTACTTTTTCCGGCTCTGCTACTGGTGCACGTTTGGCAACATGCTTTTTCTTTGCTGTTGTTTTATGTGTCGTCGTTTTCTTTTTTGATGCTGCTCTTAACTGCTTATTTTCAGTTTCAAGTTTCGCAAGACGAGAGTTCATCTGCTTCATCATCGCCTTCATTTCTGCAATATCACTTGCGCTGTCTGCCTGCGCTCCCGTCATTGCCAGTGTGGCAATTGCTACTGTTGAAAGTACAATTTTTTTCATTTTCCCTGTCCTTGTTTTGTTTATGGCCGGAAGTATAGAAGAAATTGGTTACAAAATTGTTACAGTTATGTGACCTTTAGAATTTGGCAGAGAGTTTCATGCTCAATGTACGCCCTGCTTTGTAACTTCGTGTTACTAAGTCATCCTGTGTCCAGACCACTTCATCATTCAAGATATTCCCTGCTTTGATTTTGACATCAAAGTCATACCCGTAGTTAAACTTTTCTATCCAAACTAGGTCTAACAGCGTGGCGGGTTTTTCATACTGGTCAAACTCTTTGTCAGGACCGTCTATCACCCCGACCTTACGAATACGTTCTGCCATTTTATTGAGGTTGAGCAGAACAGAACGTTGTGTCGTTTCATACCCCAATGTCAGGTTTAGCACATAAGGAGAAAGCCCCTGAAGGTCTCTGCTGTCAGAAGTCAGCGTTTTCTTCTGCTCTTCTGTCAAGCTCACTTCCGAAAAGTTATAAGAGAAGTTCCCCGCTACATAATAATTGTCAAGATAGTGGTGTAAGAAATCCAAGTTTTTTCTTCCATCCAGTTCAAAACCGTAGAGTGTCGCAGACTCTGCATTGGCAAAAGAGTAAATAGGCAAAGATGTTGAAGGACGCATCACATCTTCGATCGGGTCTTCCATATATTTGTAAAATGCTCCTACTCTGATATTTTCACTCTCAGACATAAAATAAGAGTACTTCAGGTCAAGGTTGTAGATGATCGTATTGACAAGATCCGGGTTACCCACAATGGTTGCCACATCAAAAGGGTGAAAGTAGGAACCTTCCGTAAACTCTCTCATATCTGGCATAATGTAGGTTTTGGACGCAGCCAGGTCAAAATAGTGCTTCTCACTCTGCTTATACTTCAAAGATAAGGAAGGGAAGTAGTCATCGATCCCCAAACTGCTTCTCTCTATTTTGATCAGGTTTCTTTTAGCTGGGTCCGGGTTGTCCGCATCTTTGACATACTGGTCAATGTTCTGTTCCAGGTTGACATAACGCAATCCCAGTACCACTTCGAGTTTCTCAAGCGGTCTGCTCATCCACGAAATGTAAGGACTCTGCTCATCAACATACCCGTCATAATAGTCCGCCGCTTTAAAAAGGGGCTGCACATGGAAAGGTCTGTAATCATACGGGTAGGCAGGCAGTACAAAATTACTATAAATACTGTCAATAGGCATCGTTAACTGTCTGTCTGTGACAAAAGAACCGCCATCTTTGTCAAGGTAGTACTTGTTCTGTCTGGAGACACGCTCTTTGGAAGAGAAGTTGAGTCCATACTCCACATACTCATTTTCATTAAAAAGTGCCAAAGTATGTTTGTTTGCAATATACATGGCATTGAGCGTATCATCTGAGGTAATACGGTTTGAGAGGTGGTTTCCACCCAGCGTATTGTCATTGAAGGTGATCCCCCCTTCTGTAATGTAAATATACTGGTAATTGTTCGGCTGATAATACTCAGCCGTACTGTGCTGCATTCCAAACTTTAAATTGGAGTCAAGATTGAATACCTGATAGTCAAAATCTCCCGAGAACTGGTCCACATTCATTTCACGCTCTTCCCAGTTCAGGTTATAGAAGGTCAGATCAGAGTAGTTTGACCCGATGATCCCCTGCGTGACACGGGTGGTCTTGACGGAATTTTTAGTATAGAGTTTGGTATATTTCAAACGCAGTACATCCATATAGTTATACCCGATGTTCAACATTCCTCCGTGTGCAACGGTCGTAGAAACATTATCAATGGTACCAAAACGTGTCGCTTCGGGCTTGTATTTTCCGTTAATGTCAAAATCGTAGCCGTAAAATTCTTCGGGCACATAGTTACTCTTCTGCACGTAATTATAGTTGGCATAGACCGTCATATGGTGGTCATCGTTAAGGTCAAAACTTTTTGCACCCTCTATGGAACCACCGAAACCGGGTTTCAATGCGGTCTGGTACACTTCATAAATTCTGTTCGGATACGATCTTGTCATTTCTGACAATTGTTCTTTTGTAAAGTCACGGGTCGTAAAGCTTGGTACTCTCTGCCCTACCTCAACCTGTGAAGCATCCAAAATGGGCTGTGGAATGTTTCTAAAAGAGCTGTCATAGCCTGTCCAGTCCGTAGCTGAACCGACATAGTCATTCTGTGCGGTGTTAGTATAGTTGTTTATTTCCCCTCCCAGAGAGATCTTTATAAAGTCTTCATCAAAACGCTCTTTGGTACGAATGTCAATATACCCGCCACCAAAAGAACTCGGAATGTTGGCAGAAGCAGATTTCTGTACCACCATAGACCCAATGACAGAAGCGGGGAATATGTCCAAAGGAACCGTACGTTTCAGAGGGTTCGGAGAAGGCAGAGGCAGAGAGTTCAGTTCCACATTGGAGTAACGCTCTCCCAAACCTCTCACATAAATACTCTTGCCATCCACCAGGGTCACACCCGTCACACGTTTTAGTGCAGAAGCAGCGGTGGAGTCACCTTTTTTCGACATTTCCTCTGCCCCCACAATACTGGCAACCGCATTGATGTTCTTCTCTTCTGAAATAATATCGCTCAATGAACCTTCTACTTTAGGGGCCAGAACCACATACTCTTCCAACTCCATACTCGCAGGAGTCAGAGTAATGGTTCTGGAAGTCGCACCGTTCTTAGCGACTTTCACACCGGCAATAGTTTGTGCAGAGTACGCTGTATGCACCACAGAAATACTCAGGTCAACACCCGACGGTACCTCAACAGAAAATCTTCCCGAAGCATCGGTTCTGGCATCGACTGCCGTACCCTTAACGAACACTCTCGCACCGGAGATCGCTGTGTTCCCTTCTGCTGAGAGTACACGACCATTTAAACGCCCTTTACCTGTGACGGCAAGTGCCTGACCTGTTTTCACTTCTGTCAGTTTACCTACAGGCGTGTCAACTGTCACCAAAGGCGTTTGACCCGTTCTGGAAAAAGTGGAAATGATCTGTGTGTCTCTTCCCTCTTTTACCATGACCGATTTTTTATAATACCCAAGGTTTATTCTGTCTTTGCCTCTTCCCACAATTTCAACCGTATGCTGTCCGACAGCCAAAGTGGTTTTGAGTGTTCCGTCTATATCACTTTTAAAGATACGGTTCCCGTCTACTGTCACAACAGAGCCATGCAATGGCGTTTGGTCTTTAAAGACATACACCGTGAGTGTACCGGTAGCCAGACCGTCTGCCTGTGCTACTTTGGCTACGACAAGGACAAGAATCACAAGTCCCACTCTGAAAAAATGTTTCATTTTATATACACTCCATACTGTTATCTTGACACTTCTCTATGTTCTTACGGATAATGGTTGCTTTAGAGAACAAAGCATCATCCTCTATCTGTTTGAGCTGCACTTCTGCTTCCTCATAATCTTTAGCCATATAGTAGGCATAGGCCACGGCATAACGAATGTTGTCATCATCAAGCATTTTGTAACGCTTCAAGCCATCCATAAGCCCGATGATCTTTTCATACTCTTCTCTGTCGACATAAATGGCGATCTTCTGTTTGAGCTTCTCTTTTTTATCTGTAATTTGCGAATTCAGGTAAAGTGCATGGGGTGTCAAGCCCACACGTCTATGTAACTCTGCTGCCTCTTTGACATATTTACGCTCATAATAGGAAGCCTGTTCAAAAAGGTTTGCCGTGGTAAATTCCATCCCTTTTTTCATATACAGATGTCCCAGCAGCATTGAGATCTTGGCATTGTTGGGGAAATGCATCTTCGCCTCTTCCAAAATCTTCAAAGCCTCACTTCTCTGTCCGCCTGCAAGCAGCATTTGTGAAAGTGCCATATACTCTTTGGCATTAGGCTTCGCACGTTTCATGTAGGCTTTTGCACTCTCGATGGCTTCCTGATAAAGCCCTAACTCTGTAAAGTAGTAAAATTTCTGCTTCAACAATGACTGGTCTTTGGGAAAAGCCTTGGCACCCTTGGACAATATGCCGACTGCCGCAGCTTTTTTGCCACTCTTCCAGTAACAGTCTGCACGCAGCATATACTCAGAAGCCTGGTCTCGCCCCTCTGCACCCTGAAGATCAAGATAGTGGATCGTTGCCATATAGTCTTTCACTTTGTACGACTCCTGGCTCAGGTTTCTGTAAAGCTTCAGCAACTGCTCTTTACGAAGTTTTTCTGCATTAAAAGCCACTTTTCGTGAAGGTCTGGCTACAGGCTTTGAAGTACCTCCTATAGAGAAAAGATGCTTACGCTTCTCTTTTTCTGTGGCAGGCACAACATAGACTTTATGCTTCGTCGCCTCTACCGCTTTCTTCATGTAGTTTATCGCTGCACGGTGTCTCTCCTGACGCATCGCGATCACACCTTTAATGGTATAAAATTTTGCTCTGTCAAGATGGCTGTCATGTTTTTCTGCTTCAGCAAGTTCTGCCTGTGCTTTCTTGAACTTTCCGTCATAGACCATCATGCCGGCTAAGGCCAGGTGGTCCACTTCTGGCAATGCTTCCTCTTTGGCCTCTCCTAAAGAAGCAATGAGAACCATTGACATCAATGTGTGTATAAAATATTTCATCTCTGCTCCTTTAGTTAAAGTCAAACCTGACTTTTTGTTTTGCCCATACTTTGACAGACTTCCCTTTGTATTTTCCCGGTGCGAAGCGCCAGGAACGTATGCCACTTAAAGCGGCTGCATCAAAAACTCCCGGAGGAGAAGACTGCAAGACCTTCGCTGCTTCTATGCTTCCATCCGTGTCAATTAAAAGGTTGACAACCACGTAACCCTTAATGCCTTTTTTCATTGCTCTTGCAGGGTACTGCATAGGTGAACGGGACAAGACTCTTGGTTTCGTGTCAACTGTGCCTTCACTCATTGCTGCATCTCTGGCAATGTCTCCAAGAAGATCATTCGGATCTCCTGCAATGTTCCCCAGCTCAAACTCCGGAATATCCATCTCTATCCCGCCAAGCAAAGAACTCAAGTCTGGAAGCGGTGCTTTTGGTGTGCTCTTCTTCTTTGGTTTTGGCTTCGGTTTAGGCTTTTTGATTTCCTGTTTTACTTTTGCCAGTTTCATATAGCGCATCTGCTCTTTTTTCACTTCCTCTTTCTTCTCAACATCTTTATTGAAAGAGACCACCAGAAGCATCATCAGTGCTGCACCAAAAAACATAGAGAAGATGGCACCCCACACTCTCTTCTGCTTCATTTTCATAGAAAGGAACATAAACGTTAACCCATCTCTTTGGTCGTCGAAACAGCCACATCTTTGGCACCCGACATACGGCACTCGTCGACCACATCAATCAGTCTTTCAACCGGTATGGAAGTATCGGAAACGACCAGAACAGACTTTTCGCTGTTACCTCTTAGAAGATCTCTCAGCTTGGACTGTACCGCCCAGAGCTTGACAGGCTGGTTGTCAATATAGATCTCATTGTTCTCATCTATATAGACACGCACCACTTTGGAAGAGGCCTTCGTTGCCGAGGCAGCAGAAGGACGGTTCAGATCCAGTTTCATATCTTTGACAAAGGTTGTCGTGACCATAAAAAAGATCAACAAGATGAAAACCATATCGATCAGCGGCGACACATCTATGTTGTCAATATTCTGTTTTTTTGCTCTATATCTCATTGTCATCCTTTGTACATATGACGTCTACTATCTGCTCAAACTCCAGATCGTAACGCTCTTCCTGTTTATCAAGTATTTTTCCAAATATCAACCCCGGTACAGCCACAACCAAACCCAGTTCTGTTGTAAAAAGTGCTTTGGAAATTCCCCCAGAGATACTGTTCCCCTGTGAGAACATCGCACTCGACTGCAAAGCATCAAAAGTCTCGATCATTCCGATGACCGTTCCCAAAAGACCAACCAAAGGCGCCAAGACCACAATGGTCTTTACCAGCGTCGAGTAATTTCCTACGATCATACGGTATTTGCCCAGAGCATCATCCACATAACGTCTGGCATGCACACCTATGTTTTCAGCCTCTTTGGCTGCCACTAAAGCATCTGCCGCAGCGTAGTCAAGCAAACCTCTCATGGCTTGGTCAGATCCTCGTTTCTCATGTTTTTGTATTAACCTTCTGACATTACCCTTCGTACCGCGCTGAAGTGTCAAAAAACGATACCCTAAACCATACCAGAGTGCCAGATTGAGAATGAACAGCACCCACATCACGAGACCACCCGTATTCATTAGGGAGACAAAATCTCCTATCATCCCTGACATCCTTACTTCTTTATGTTGTTTTTCTCAAAGACATTAATGATGTGCAGCGCACTCTGCTCCATAGAGTCTTTGATATTCTGTGCCCAACCTGACAGAAGGTTTCCAAGTAACAGCAACGGGATCGCTACGACCAGCCCCAACATCGTTGTGACCAGTGCTTCAGAAATACCGCCTGAAAGCAGCTTCGGATCACCCGTACCATGTTCTGTAATAATGTCGAATGTCGAGATCATCCCCGTTACCGTACCAAGCAGACCAAGTAAAGGTGCGACTGCAGCGATCACAAGCACAAAAGAACCAAAACGGTCAATGGCAGAACTCTCATTGAGCACGTTCTCCATGACAATATCTTCAATGTGCTCTCTGTCTCTGGTGATGTTTCTCAAAGTCGCTTTAAGAACTCTTGCTGTCGACCCTTTATAGCCTTTAATGGCTTCCTGTGCCGCTGCCACACCTGAACTGTTCAGGTTGTCAACCACTGTTTTTGTCAATTTTTCCACATTTGATCCTGACTTTGAAAGCAGTATGACTCTCAGTACGATCAGCAGAAGTCCCAAAAGTCCCAGCCCCAGAATGATATATCCGATCACACCACCGGCACGTATCGTATCTTCTATGGTCTTCTCTTTTTTGAACTCTACCTCTTTGTCAAGGTTTTCATAGACAAAGATATCAAGACCCTCAGGCTGTTCTCCTGAAAGCAATGCCTTGGCATCATCAGAAGCCTCTTTGGAATTCCAGAGTTTGTACTTTCCTTCACCTGCCGGTGCCAAGGCACCTGCCGCCTCTTTTGCCACACCGTAAGCTGCGACATTTCCCACTTTGACTATCTGTGCTTCGACCGGTTTTCCGCTAGGAAGATAGAACTTCCCTTTTTCATTTCTGATCGAAGAGAGTTCTCTGTAAAGCTTAGCGGCATTCTCAAAAGCATCTGTCATGGTCTCGATCTGACTGCTTTTATTGCTGTCGTTGATCTCGACACCGTACTCTTTCAGCGCAGAGACTGCCTGCATGGTCACCACAGAACCCATGTCACCATTCTCTGCCACTTCATTGGCCTTTTTATTCAACTTTTCCAGTTTTTCCTGAGATACTTTCAACGCATCCGAAACTGTGATCAGCTTTTCCTGCAGCATATTCAGCTTTTCACCGGCTTTTGCAATGTCTGCTTTCTGCTGCTGCTCTTCTTTAATGAATCTGCTCTGCAACTCACTCTTTTGTGCTTTCAGGAAGGTATACTCTTTTTTATACGCATCTCCCAACTCGGAAGCAAAAAGTGTGCTTCCCAAAACTAAAAAAGTGACGACTGTTAAAAACTGTTTCATTATTTCACCCCTGCAATGACTAAGGCATTAGGTAGGGTAAAGTACCCTGTTCTGATCTGTTTCTGTAACGCATCAAAAAGTGTCTGTATCTGCGCTTTGCTTTTTTCGTCATTGACCACAACAAAAGTGTACGATCCCTCTTTGTTCTGCACATATCCTGCCTGCTCGTCAGGTGTCATAAAGAACATCATGGCTGTACCGATCTTGGCTACTTTCGCCAATTTCTCTTCATCCCCAATTTTTATCTGCTGCTTAAAAAGTCCGATCTCTTTGGTCATACGTAAAATATCATCATACGATGCCCAGACAAGAGAGAGTGCTTTTTCCTGGCTAATGTTCCCTTTGCTCAGATCACTTTCTATCTTCTCTATATCAGCCAGTCTCTCTTCTGTTTTGAACGGAATCCCCTCGGAAATGATCTTTTTCAGATTTGTCAATGCTGTGGTCAACATAGGTTTAAGGTCATTGGCAGAAGCACCTTTCTCGGCGATCTGCGCTTCAAGCTTCTTCGCTTCGGCATCAGACACTTTCATTGCAGTCTCTTTTCGATTGATCTGCGCTTCATTGTCAGCCGCCTGCATCGCATAGGACTTCATTTGTGCTTTATAGTTGTCTTTATTCTCATCGATCTTGCTATAGAGGCCTTCAACATCTGTTCTAAGCTTCATAATGGATTGTACCATTTCGGCATTGCCTGCTGCATAAAGCTGTGAACTTGACAGTACGATTGACGCAGATACAAAGATAGCCTTTGTAAAGTTACTCATATTTTTTCCTTGTTTTGTATGGTTAAATTGTCTGTGGAATTCTGCCCGAAAGTGGTAACACTTTGGAAACAGATCTGTAATGATTTTGTTACCAATACGATGTAGGCGAGTGCCTACATCTTGTCAAGTTACTTGACAGTATTGCCTGCTCCGGCATTGAATTTTGCTTCGATATCCGCAGCGGAGTCTCCGGTAAATCTGTCATCCCCTGAAGTACCTTCAAGTGTGACATTCTCAAAGCTGATATTATTGACATCCGCTGTCCCTTTAGAGAAGATCGTTCCAGCACCCTCGTCGCTGTTATCGATCACAGTACCATTCTTGAAGTGTCCGCCGATACCGTCTTTTTTGAAGTAGATCCCACCCTCTTTGTTAGAGAATTCCTGCGTGATCGTAAAGCCGTCAAAAGTCGCCGCTGTATGACCAGACATCTCTATCCCTGCATTCCCGCTGTTCTGATTGATGACAAGGTTCTTCACTGTACCCGAGTACCCGTCATCAATATCGAAGTGGTCATCCGTACAGTTTGAAACCGTCACATTGGTCATATTGACCGTACCTCCCCATGTCTCTACACAGTCGTCATCAGAGTAGTCAACTGTCAAGTCTTCAATGACCGTTCCTGAACCAACACCTACCAGGCTCAAGCCGTTGATCTCTTTGTCCTGCTCCATCGTAATCCCTGAATTCAGGATCTTCACGTTTCTCAGGATCCCTGAAGAGTCCGCCATATTCGTTGCATCAGCTTTAAATGCTTCATTCACTTCATAAGGGTTCACCTGAGGGTTACCTGCATGTCCGATAATGGTCAGGCCACCCCAGAGTCCCACTTCTTGCGCCGCTGTATCTTCCGAAGTGAAGACGATCGGGTTCTCAGTTGTTCCAAGCGCATAGATCTTGGCACCTTTGTCAACGATCATATAAGAAGTGTTGTCACCTGTACCCGGTTTACCGACAATGGTCGTTCCCTCCTGGATTCTCAACTCTGAGCCTGTCGGTATCACCACTAACCCATCCATTGTCCAGGTTTTATCAGAGGTCAGTATGTTACATCCTGTCATGTTCCCCGCCAGTGTAGTACTCCCCGGTATGGCACAGACAGAGTTGTTGACACCGTTGACAAACTTGTTTTTCAGCCCGGCGGCAGAATCTCCAGTAAACTGAAGATTCTGAGGTGCCGTGATCGCAACATTCTCAAATGTGACATTGCTCAGGTCTGCATCACCTTTGGAGTGAATAGCCCCGTGTGCTTCACCGTTGACACCTCCGTTATGAATGATCGTACCGTTTTTGAAGTGTCCGCCAATACCGTCTTTTTTGAAGTAGATACCACCCTCTTTTGCCTGCGTAGCACCGGTCGTGATCGTAAAACCGTCAAAAGTGGCAGCCGTATGACCGGACATTTCGAGCCCTGAATTTCCTGTCGTTGTATTGACCACAAGATTCTTTACTGTACCCGAGAAACCATCATCAATGTCAAAGTAGTCATCGGTACAGTGTTCCACGGTCACATTGGTCAAGTTCACTGTACCACCCCAAATTTCAATACCGTCATCATCAGAGTAATCGATTGTAATATCTTCAACAACTGTCCCCGAACCTACACCGACGAAGCTCAATCCGTTGATCTCTTTGTCCTGCTCCATCGTGATCCCCGAGTTCAAAATGAATACATGTCTCAATATCCCTGAACTGTCCGCCATATTCGTTGCATCCGCAGCATAGGCTTCATTGACTTCATAAGGATTCACCTGATCATTCCCTGCATGACCAATAATTGTCAAACCACCCCACTGTCCGACTTCAAGAGAAGTCGGATTCGCCAAACGCTGTGTAGAAGTGAAAATAATAGGCTTTTCCAATGTACCATCTGCAATGATCTTCGCCCCTTTGTCAACGATCATAT
>JALSUP010000148.1 GCA_027071315.1 Sulfurovum sp. | reverse complement strand
TGAGCAATTATGGAAGAAAAATATGGAAAAATAACTATTTTATCGGGAATATTGGCGCTATAATTTTTTTAAATTGAAAACTGATAAAACAGGAAGGCTGGAGAAGTATTTTTAGAGGTTCCCTTATATATTACGTGTTATAATACAACGTTTATTTATTATATTATAATGTAAACATCTGCACAAAGCTAAACTGTTTGCGAGGACAGGGCGGAAAGTTATGGGTCTCACGAAGATTGCCAGACTACTCAGAAAATCATTTACTTATCAGTTACATACATATGGTTGTTTGTATCTTACGCACTGAAATATTGCTCTTCAATATTTCTCTATAGGGTATATTACCCGCTTTTAGACAAGGAGTTTTACAATGAAAACGAGAATTGTGTCTTTAGTGTCAGTGATGGCATTAAGTGGACTGGCTTATGCAGGTGGAGATGTCGCACCTATTGAAGAACCTGTAGTTGTTCCCGAAGTGGTAGACAACTCTGCATTTTATGTTGGTATCGGTTTTGGACAGGTATCAATTAATGATGACCAGACTATTGAAGAAATTCAGTCTACCTTAGTAATGTTACAGGCCGGGTATCAGTACAATGCCTATGTGGCACTTGAAGGACGTCTTTCGTTCGGATTTAATACAGATTATGATCCTGGTAATACTGGTAATACTGGTGGAGATTATGACAATGATATCTCATCTTGGGGGATTTATGTTAAACCAATGTATCCGATAACAGATGCATTTGATATTTATGCCTTACTTGGATATGGCGGTGCACAGCTTGGAAACCTTGAGAGTGGAGATGCCTATGAGAGTGGATTCCATTGGGGACTGGGAGCACAGTATGAAGTGATGGAAAACATCTTGATCTTTGCTGACTATGTCAAGCTGTATGACGGTACAGGATTCGATTATAGAGCTCAGGATGAAGATGTAGATGCTGATGCATGGACAGTTGGACTGTCGTATAAATTTTAAAAGGTACAAAGATGAAAAATACAACATTAAAAATATTAACAACCATATTGTCTACTTCAGCAGTTATGATGATGACTGGATGTAGCACAGAGGGGATACCATCTGATTCTCAATTGGTAGGTAGTGGAACACCACCTACCGTAACACTACCAAATAATCCTGCTACTCCTGGTACTCCTACCGCACCCAACAATCCGGGAACACCAGCTCCACCATCAGCCCCACAAACAGACTTTTTTGATATGGGAGGATTGATCACATACTTTATTCCTGCTGATTTAAGTATGGGTGCTGATATGAGTGATGGAAAAGTGCTGCTACCTGAAAGTGGTGAGTATGCAAGTACTGTGCAGTTGTGTACAAGTAGCAGTTTATCTGACATGGAAACGTTGTTACGTACAAACTATACGCTTGTAAAGCGTGGTGAACAGTCTATTTCAGATCCATACCCTTACACAATTGGAGAGTATGACTTGACAGTTGATCCAGCGAAACAGCCAGCTGTGATTGCTGGAGACATTGGAGGCTTGTTCTCTACAGGTATTTTACCAAGTGTAACGCCTATAGCCAATGCACCTGAAGAAACAGACTATAGACTTTTCCTCTTTAATGGAGAGTTTCAGGGGCAAAGAGTATGTATCTCTGCATTGGTTCCAGATAATCTTTACAGTACTTTAGAGCCAAAAATATTTGATTCACTGATTGCTGCAAGAGTAACAGAGATTGGTTCTATTTTAAAGACGGGAACACAAACATTTACAGTAGCTGCTGCTAAACAGAGAGCTGACTTCTTATTTGTTGTTGATGATTCTGGAAGTATGTCCGAAGAACAAACTGCCATAGCAACTGCTGCTTCTAATTTTACTGCAGAAATGAGTACTTCAGGTTTGGCTTATCGTTCAGCAATTATCACAACCGGATATAATGCTGAGCAGCTTAGTGGTGCGGCAAATAGTATATTGAGAGATGTAGGTATTATTGAAAATAATGATACTTTACTGGAGCAAAAACTCGTAGCAGGAACAAGTGGTTCAGCTACTGAAACAGGTATTTGGAATGCAGAAAGAGTACTTCAGTCTACAGCTGAAGGTGATGCAACTGATGGTACCGTTACCACCTTAGGTATGCCACAAAACGGTGCGACACTTTCTGTTATTATATTAAGTGATGAGCCGAGTCAATATACAAGTCGTTCAGGTGGTATTGTATTTGATCCTCTCAGTAATATGTTTATTGATAGAAATATAACAGTCTATTCTATTGTCGATGCAGATAATAGTAAAGGGTATGGTGGCGCAGGACAATATGATGACCTCTCAACTGCTACGGGTGGTATTACAGCAGATATTGATCAAAGTGATTTTGCTGATATTATGAGAAAAATTGCACAAGATGCCGGTGGTGTAGCAAGTGCATATACCTTAGACTACTTTGCAATTGCAATCTTCAATGTAAGTGTAAATGGTAGTACCATACCTTTTGATGCGGTTAATGGTTGGACTTATGTTCAAAGATCTAAATCAATTGTTTTCCACGGTACATATGTCCCCACAGCTGGAGACACGGTTCAGGTGAATTATCTTTATGTACAATAGATAATCGTTTAACAATACTTCTCATCTCGTAAAGGGATGAGAAGTACATTCTTTTTACTTCTTAATATCCAAAAATCATTTTTACTTTTATTTATGCATTATGCTATAATCGTTTAAAACAAGGAGAGTATATGCAGAATAAGCTGAAGAGATATGTTGATTTTTTAATAGAAAAGGGCGGGAGTGACCTGCATTTGAATGCCGGTGAAAAAGTCTATGTGCGTATTGACGGTGATCTGAATGAAGTAAGAAGTTCAAAGCCCTTTACCAATGATGAAATGGTCGAAGTGGCGAAGATCATACTCAATGAGACACTCTATGCCAAGTTGCTTGAAGACAAAGAGTTGGACTGCGCCTACTCATTTGATGAGAAGACACGTTTCAGGATCAACTTTTTTTATCAGATAGACGGACTTTCTGCTGTGATGAGACTCATCCCTGATACAATTCCCACTATAGATGAGCTGAACCTTCCTTCTATTGTCAAAGAGCTTTCAGACTTGCAGAACGGGCTTGTCATTGTGACCGGAGTAACAGGGGCAGGTAAGTCAACGACGATCGCTGCGATGCTAGACAGAGTCAATGAAAGAGAGAGAAAACATATCATCAGTATTGAAGACCCTATCGAGTATATTCATACTTCCAAAAAATCACTCTTTTCCCAGCGGGCTATCGGGCTCAATACCCACTCCTTTACCAGCGGATTGCGATCTGCACTCAGGGAAGATCTCGATATCATTTTTATCGGGGAGTTGCGTGATTATGAATCTGTTGAAATTGCACTGCATGCTGCCAATACGGGACACCTGGTCGTCTCAACACTGCATACGCTTGATGCCAAAGAGACCATTAGCCGTATTGTGGGCATGTTTCCAAATGAGGAGCAGGACCGTATCCGTATGACTTTGTCATTTGTTCTCAAGGGTGTCATTTCCCAGAGACTGGTCAAAAGTGAAGAGGGAGGGCGTATTCCTGCGGTTGAAGTGATGCGTCTGACCAAATTCATTTCCGATCTTATTTTGGACAAAAGAGACAATGAAATTCTTGAAGCCATTGAAAAAGGAAAAGATATTTACGGCACACAGTCTTTTGACCAGTCCCTGATGGATCTGCTGCTACAGAAGAAGATTTCCAAAGAGGAAGTTTTAAAATATGCGACCAATGTGTCAGATACCAATTTAAAACTGCAGGGGATCGGTGAACAGATGGATTATAAAAAGGTGGAAACAACAGAATTTGATAGTGATGAAGATATATTTGCTTTGAAAAAGTAGGAAAATCGTAAAAAAGGAAGCGCGAAGACCGCTTCCCGATAGCTTATTTGGCTTCTATAGCTCTGTCATTGAGTTCCTGGACAGGACGCTCATTGTCTACATAATATTTTCTAAATGCTTCGATCTGCTCTTTTGATGCCTGAACAGGCTCTTTAAGCAGGTACCATTGTACATTTTCTGAACATGGTGGTGTTGTTAATGAACCCACATAGTGGAAATAGTGACTTGTGTCTTTAGGAAGCAGGTCTGCCGGATCGATACGGATCTCTTTATCCATACCACTTAGCACGTTATCGAGTACAGGGTTGTTTTTCCCCTCTTCAAAGAATACGGCAATGACGGCAAGTTGTTTTGTTTTCGGGTTTTGGTGTACAAGGTGTGCGACCATGTCATAACGTTTCCCGTCTACTGTGTGCTCAGACTTTCCGTGGAAGTGGAACTGCAAGAGTTTGAATGTTTCTCCGTGAAGTTGGACAGTACCACCCTCTTTTGGTGTTACTTTAATAGAGTGGCCGTTGTCAATGACTTTAGCTGTTGTATGTACATCTTCTTTCAGATTGAGTGTATACTGAGGGTTGAGTTGTACTGACTTTCCCGGAACGATGTTGATAGGAGACTGTGCATGTCCTTTTGCACAGGTTTTTGAAAATTCACCCCAGTGAGTCGGACCGTTCTGACTGTAGTCCCAGTGTTTTTTATGTTCTTCGTGGTGTGCTTCAGCAAAAAGTGCTGAAGTAAGCAGTGATGCTGCAGTGGCTGCAATAAGTAGTTTGTGCATATATGATCCTTTTAATAAGTAAGTGCAATATTATGAAGTAAAGCAGATTAAATAAGATTGAAATTGCTCTTTTTTACTCTTTTTACAGGGAATATCACACCAATAATGATGATTTTTTCAAATACAATAAAATATATTGATGAAGCACTTCAGTATAACATAGCTGAAAGATAACCGACAACTGAGGACGTGTCACCACTTGCATCTGCTGAAGTTCGGTAGTCCAGAAGTGTTGACTTGAGTTTCAGTTTGTTCGCTGCCAGTATGACCGCCTGTATACCAAGAATACCGCAGGCTTCACAGCCCTGTCTGAAATATTCGATATCGAGTGTTTCAATGGCTTTCAGGCAGCTATGGTCAAGCTGTTTCGCTCTTTCCAGCGTATGAAAGTGACTGAGGTCTGAGGAGATGACCACCAGGTTCTCGGGGTTGCTGAGGAGCGCATAGACGATATTCGCCAGTGTCTTTACGGAGATGTCGCTATAGACAAGCTCAATGACTTCACTCTCTTTAAAGTAGTGCTGAATGAAAGGCATTTGTACTTCGGTACTGTGCTCATGTGCATGGGCCTTGGGTTCAAATAAGATGTTGAACTCTTTGGAGAGTGCAAACAGGTAGGCAGAGTCGATCTTGAGGTCTCCGCAGGGTGTTTCATATTTTTCATAATAGGCTCCGGAGATGCCTTTGAAATAGTGATGATGACTTGGACCAATGACAATAATACGCTTTGCCTTTGCTTTTTTCAAAAACTGGTAAGCCATGTTGGCAGTAAAGCCACTGTAGATGTACCCTGCATGTGGAACGATGACCGCTCTGGGCACTATAGACTTTACAGTTTCAGAGAGATCTATTTTTTGAAAGTCCTGGTTAAAATGTTTAATAGTCGCTGTTATCTCTTGACAGTTCGCAGGATAAAACTGTCCTGCAACAGCAGCTTTTCTCAGTGAGTCAGGCATCATTGGTTCTCCTTAAAGATAGTAGCCTGATAGGTCAGGATCGTAGGATGCATAGAAAGGCAGTCGTGCGACAGACCGGCTTTTTGGCAAAGGTTTGAAAAAAAGTCATCAAAGTGAGGGAGTTGTTCCCAGACAGAGGGTAGGTAGGTGGCACGTTTGCCTTGATGTTCAAGTACTACACCGTCTTTGAACGGTCTGATCTTCTTTTTTAACTCTTCTGTGTTGTGATAGGAGAGCGGTTCAGGTTTGGAAAGAAGTGAGACTTCAATGCTGATATTCTTTAACTCATCCGGCTTCAGTGGCGGGAATCTGGGATCCTGCAGTGCAGCGGCCTGTGCATTGGCAATAATATCTTTATAGAGAGGACGATAGGCTTCCAGCGATCCGATACATCCGCGTAACTGGTGATCCTGCTTAGTGGTCAGTGTGACAAAGACGGCAGCGTTTTCTTTTAACACGGGGTAAGTCTCAAGTGCTTTATTTAAGTCAAAATTCTCTTCCTGATTGAGGGCGACCAGGATAGCCGCTTTTGCCAGGGCGATCATAATATCATTCATAAAAACTCCTATTCAGAGAAATGTCATAGTTTTATTCTAACATAATTTTTGGGCAAAAGATAAATGTACCGCTTCTTTCTGCTTTGTCTGTTCTTCATATGTGTTAATGAAAATTTAGCTACAATATTTACCAAATAAAACTTCATGAAGGATTTAAGTGCGATATCTTTTACTACTTTTTGTATTTTCGCTGCACCTCTTTGCCGTAGATGCCACACTCAAAATTGAGACAGATGTTGAACATCGCTCCCGTATTTCACTTGAAGACGGATCGGCAATCTCCAATGGAAAATTTTTCAAGACACTTTTGGCTGATTTGAAGATCTCCGGGCACTTTCTCGCGGACAGCAGACAGCATAAGGGTGATTTTAAGAGCAGTTTTGTGGCACCGGCACTTAAAAGCCAAGAGTATATTTTGAAGTATACACTGACACAGAGTACCGGTACAAAGTTGCGTATACGTCTTTTAAAAGCATCAAACGGGGCAGAAGTATTTAAAAAGAGTTATGCTATTCCGACAACAGCCAAAGCACCGTTTCTGGCACATAAAGCCATCTCGGATGTCAACGATGTTTTAAAATATCCCAGTATTTCATGGATCAACAGGTATGTGATCTATGCACGTTATACGGGAGCAAAAAAGAGCGAGATCATCTTGGCTGACTACAGTTTTTCATATCAGAAAGACATCATACGCGGCGGTTTAAACCTTTTTCCAAAGTGGGCAGATGCCAAACAGCAGAGTTTTTACTATACCTCCTATGCGGGAGATATTCCCGCACTCTACAAACTGAACATATATTCCGGCTCAAAACGCAAAATAGCCTCTTCAGAGGGGATGATCATCTGTTCCGATGTCAGTCGAAACGGTTCCAAAATACTTGTGACCATGGCTCCCGATGCCCAGGCAGATATTTATGAAATGTCCGCTTCAGGCGGAGGTAAAAGACGTGTTACCTTTTTTAATGGTATTGATGTCTCAGGTAAATATGTTGACAATGAAAGCCGTATCGTATTTGTTTCAAACAGGCTGGGGTATGCCAATATCTTTAAAAAATCCATAAGCGGTTCGGGTGTGACACAGGTGGTGTACCACGGGCGCAATAACAATGCCGTCGATGCCTACGGTTCCAAAGTGGTCTACTCCAGCAGAGAGAGTCAGAAAAGTTTTGGAAACAATACCTTTAACCTCTACCTGACCTCTTCCAACGGATCAGGGACAAGACCCCTGACAACAACGGGTACCAATCAGTTTCCGAATTTTTCGACAGACGGTACGGTAATACAGTATATCAAGCACAGGGGCGGAAGTTCTTCTATAGGCTATATCAATTTAAAAAGTAAACAGAGTCTGCTCTTTCCGCTTGGCGGCAGAAAAATACAATCACTTGACTGGTAAAAGACACAAAGGATATTTATGATAAAAAAACTACTTTTAGCAACATCGGCACTTTCACTGCTTTTACTTACGGGGTGCGGGCAAACTGTACCTGAACTTCCCGGAAGCACAAGTAATATTTCAGATGCAACGGCCATTACCGGTGATGCAGTGAGCATTGATGAAAGTGGCTACGGAAATGGATCCGGAAGCAGGGGTAACAGCAGCAGTGACGGTTTCCAGAGTATCTATTTTGATTTTGCCGACTATGGTCTCTCGTCAAAAACGGAGAGAGCGATCGCCCGAAATGTGAGTGTCGGTTCAAAAAGCAGCAGTAAGATCAAAATAGAAGGAAATTGTGATGAATTCGGTACCGATGAGTACAACTATGCACTCGGTCTTAAAAGAGCAAAAGCGGTCAAAGATGCTTTGGCCTCCCGGGGTATTAGCGCCTCAAAAATGGTGCTTGTGAGTTTTGGTGAGAGTAACCCGGTGTGTTCTTCTCCCACAGACAGTTGTTATGCAAAGAACAGACGAGTTGACCTTCGTTTGATGAAGTAGGACCGACATGAACTTTAGAGCGAGCAAATCACTTTTACTATTTTTGTTACTGGGGTCATCTGTGTCATTTGCAGAGTTTGATCCTTACGGCTATGACACACGTTACGACGAGCCTCCCCGTGATGCGTATGCCGAACCTAAAAAAACCATTCCTGCCAAACAGGTGATCATTCAGAACAGAAAATCGATCACGGCACTCAAGCGAAGAGTGGCAGAACTTGAAGAACGGCTCAATGGTGTCACCTCTTTAATGGAAGGCCTGAATGCGACCATTGCCGAAATGAAAATGACACAGTCCGGCACTTCAACAACGGCACCTGACAATACACAGCTTCTTAAAGAGCTTGGGCTGATGATAGACAATATCAATGAAAATTATATATCCAAAGATGATCTGAAACAGGCCCTTGCCGGAAAAAAAATAAGCTCAGCCAAAAAGCCAGGTAGTCAAAGCAGCACTGTTGCAGATGAAACAATGACCGGTAAAGCCACTTCAAAACTCTATAGTGAAGGGGTGCGTTTTTTTGTCAAACAGCGTTATGATGAAGCAAGAAAACGTTTTATTATTACCGATAGAAAAGGCTACAAACCTGCTGCTTCCAATTATTACTTGGGTGAGATCGCCTATTATACAAAGAAGTATGCAGATGCGATCTTCTTTTATAAAAAGAGTGCCAGTCTTTATGACCAGGCAAGCTATATTGATGTACTGCTCCTGCACACGGCTATTTCGCTTGAAAAAACAGGTGATAAAGAGCAGGCAAAGATATTTTATAAAAATATTATAGACAATTATCCGGACAGGAAGTCCGCAAAGATCGCCAAAAAGAAGTTAAAGTCGTAAAAAGTTAAAGCCTTAAAGCCCCTTGGTCTTCTCATAGGCTTTTTCAATGGCATGCATACAGGATGCTCTGACATTTCCCTCTTCCAGTGCAGCATAGCCTGCGGCAGTGGTTCCTCCCGGACTCATCACCCCATCCTTAAGCAAAGCAGGGTGAACCTCCTGAATGAGGCTGCCAAAGCCTGCAAAGAGTCCTCTCATTGTGACCATGGCATCTTCTCTTTTAAGCCCCTGTTTCACGGCACCGTCAGCCAGTGCTTCTGCAACAAGCGCGAGGTAGGCAGGACCGGAACCTGCCAGTGCTGTGGCAATGTCTATCTCTTTTTCTGAAGTAAGCCACAGGGTACTTCCCACAGAAGCAAGAAGGTCTTCTGCTTCTTTTTTAACACTTTCATCTCCTGTGAGTGTGGTCATGGAAGCCCCTACCGAAGCAGCAAGATTCGGCATGGTACGTACCACTGCTTTTGCTTTAAAATGCTTTTTCAGTTTTTCAATACTGGTGCCTGCAAGTACAGACAAGAGTACTCTGGCTTTTCCTTTGAGCTTCTTGGAAACTTCTTCTACATTGGCAGGTTTGACACACAGCATGAGCGTTTTATTGTTGATGTCAAAATCTTCAAGGAGAGATTTGTCAATTTGTACATTGAGTGCTTTTTCAAAGGCATCCAGTTTCTTCATTTCTCTTCCGACAACTTCAATGTTGTATTTCCCTTTAAGTCCCTGAGCAATACTCAGTGCCATATTCCCATTGCCTATAAATGTGATGGTTTGCATAATAAACTCTCTTGTGCTGAATTGTAAGGATTATACCATTATTAGTATAACTTTGTTAAAATGACCTTCATTATAGTGAGAGGAAATAGAAAAATGGAAAAATTTTTAGAAGAAGCAAAAGCATCGAGCAGGGTCTTGTCAACCTTAAGCGGTAAAGAGAAAAACAGCATACTCAGAGCAATGGCAGAGGGGCTTAGAAAGCGTACCTCTGAAATACTCACAGCCAATGTACTTGACATGCAGGCAGCAGATGAGAATGACCTTTCTGCAGCCTTGAAGGACAGACTGCTTTTAGACGAGGGTAGAGTAGAGGGGATGGCTGTGGCCATTGAAGAGATCGCGGGACTCAAAGAGCCTGTGGGGCGTGTGCTTGACGGTTGGTATGCCGATGCTGGATTTAAAATAGAAAAAGTCTCTGTGCCTATTGGTGTCATTGGAGTTATTTATGAATCGCGTCCAAATGTCACTGCGGATGTGGGTGCACTCTGTTTTAAAAGTGGAAATGTGGCCATTCTTAAAGGGGGTAAAGAAGCAGAGCACTCTAACCAGATCATTGCCAAAGTCTTGCAAGAAGTACTTGTGGAAAATGAGCTTCCAAAAGGCGCGATTTCCCTTTTGCCTGACTCTTCAAGAGAGGGTGTGGCAAAGCTCATTAAGCAAGACCGTTATGTGGATCTTATTGTACCTCGTGGCGGAGAAGCACTCATTAAGTATGTCTCTACGAATGCTACGGTACCGGTGGTCAAACATGATAAAGGGCTCTGCCATACTTATGTCGATGAAGATGCAGACTTTGAAAAAGCATTGGCTGTCATGGTCAATGCCAAGTGTAGACGTACCGGTATCTGCGGTGCTTTGGAAACATTGCTGATAGACGAAGTGGTTGCAGAAGAGATACTCCCACAGGTTCAAAAAGCCTATGCCTCACAGGGTACAGAGATACGTGGATGTGCAAGAACCAGAGAGATCATAGAAGCCAATGAAGCCACAAGAGAAGATTATGCGACTGAGTATTTGGACAACATCTTAACCATTCGCGTTGTAGAGGGTGTAGAAGGGGCTATTGCCCATATTGAAGAGTACGGCTCCCAACATTCAGAAGCCATCATCACCGAAAACTATACGACTGCCGAGAAGTTTTTAAATGCAGTCGATGCAGCCTGTGTCTATCTTAATGCTTCCACACAGTTTACCGATGGTGGTGAGTTCGGTTTTGGTGCAGAAGTGGGTATATCAACCAACAAACTGCATGCAAGAGGCCCAATGGGCGTGAGTGAATTGACCACGTATAAATATAAAATTTACGGGAATGGTGAGACACGATAAAAGTCTGTTTTTATAAGCCTGACTAAAGTTTGCTTTGATAAAATAGCACAAATTTAAATAATAGGATATAACATGGCAATTCAAGCTGAAAACAGTGTAGTAGGAATCGAGTACGAAGTAAAAGAAGCTGGTACAACAGAAGTTGTAGATACAAACAAAGGTGCAGAGCCACTGGAGTTTATTACAGGTAAGGGTCATATCATTCCAGGTCTTGAAGAAGCACTTGTCGGTATGACTGCCGGAGAGAGCAAAGATGCACTTGTAACAGCTGTAAAAGCATACGGTGAGCTTAACCCTGAAGCACAGCAGACATTACCTGTAGATCAGTTCGAAGGTGTTGATCTTAAAGAAGGTATGACACTTTATGGTCAGGGAGAAGATGGTCAAACTGTACAGGTAACAGTGACTTCATTTGACGACAAAGAAGTAAAAGTAGACTTTAACCACCCATTGGCAGGTAAAGACCTTATGTTTTCTGTGACAGTACTTACTGAAAGAGAAGCGACAGCAGACGAAGCAGCAAGCGGACAGGTTGGCGGACACTCAGAAGGTGAATCATGTGGTACAGGGTGTGGTTGTAACTAATCCCAAACACATTGCGTTGTCATTTTCTTTAAGAAAATGACAGCACACTTCTTCTTTTTTCTCAAAAATATTACAATTCGACATCTTTTTATCTCTTTTCCCTATTTTGCCCTATAATAAACTATGCCCAACTATATAACTTCTGAAACCCCATTGATAGTGCTAAGTGTGATACTGCTCCTGTATCTACTGCTGCAATTTCGAAACCTCTATAGAAGTCTCAAAAACAGAAGTCTCCTGGCCCGTAATCGAAGCATTAAAAAATTGAAAAAACTCTCATGGGATGACTTTGAATTACTCTGTATGGAACTTTTTGAAAAAAAAGGCTGGAAAGTACAGGGTAATGAAAAAAAAGGTGCCGACGGGGGTGTCGATATCTGGATGAACAAAGGACGTTTTGGAAAAAAAACCTCGGCCATTGTACAGTGTAAACGTTATGATGATTCCCTTGTTACCATAAAAGTCATACGTGAAATGTATGGTCTGATGTACGAGTATGATGTAGACAAAGCGTATGTGGTCACGAGCAATCGCTTTACCAAAGAGTGTTATAAATTCATCGAAGGCAAACCCATGGAACTCATAGATGGTGTGGCTTTGGTAAAAATGATCAATCATACATCTTCATAGAAGACCATTTAGAAGCTAAAGTGTTCTCTGTGTTGAGTTAATGTAAAAATGGTAAAATACGAGGCATCTCAAATTAATAGGTGATACTCACAACAATACCTATTAATTTGAGATGCTTTAAATTTTACTAAAGGACAATTATGTCGATCAAATGTGCATTTCTATTTCCGGGTCAAGGTTCTCAAGCTGTAGGTATGGGTGAAGATTTCTTCAACAACTCTGATGTTGCTAAAAATATGGTAGCGGAAGCTTCAAAAAGAACAGGTATTAACTTTGAAACACTGCTTTTTACAGAAAATGATGATCTTGAAAAAACAGAGTTCACGCAACCGGCTATTTTACTGGTTTCAGCTATTGCGCATAAACTTTTTGAAGATCAAATGCCTATTAAGCCTGTGTATGCTTTAGGACACTCACTGGGTGAATTCTCTGCTTTGGTATCGGTGGGTGCCATTGATGCCATTGATGCGGTAGAACTTGTAAACCTTCGTGGAAAGCTTATGGCAGAAGCCTGTGCCGGTCAGGATGTTGGAATGATGGTCTCTTTGGGACTGGATGATGAGGTTGTTGAAGAGATCTGTGAAACACAGAGAGAAGCGGGACTGAAAGTATGGCCTGTGAACTATAATGCAGCAGGGCAGATCGTGATTGCCGGGATCAAGCCGGACCTTGAAGTCCTGGCTCCTATTTTAAAAGAAGCCAAAGCAAAAAGAGCCATGCTTCTCAATATGTCTGTAGCGTCTCACTGTCCATTATTGGAGTCTGCAACAGCACCTTTGGCTGAGAAGTTGACAGAGATGTTAAAAGATGAATTTATTGCACCGGTTGTTTCAAACGTGACAGCTGAAAAGTACAATACCAAAGCAGAAGCTTTAGAGTTGTTACCGAAGCAGTTGGTCTCTCCTGTAATGTACAAGCAGTCTATTGCCAAGTTTGATGACGATGTTGATTGTTATATTGAGTTTGGTCATGGTGGTGTCTTAAAAGGACTCAACAGAAGAGCTACAAAAAAACCACACTTTGTTGTCTCAGACATGGCTTCATTGGCAACGGCCATAGAAGAAGTAAGCAAACTTTAAAAAGAAAATAACGCGTAGGGTGGATCTCCCACCACAATTTAACACGTATATTTATCAGATAGGATTGAAATGAATAAAATAGCTATTATGGGTGCCATGCCCGAAGAGATTGAACCGATCATCTCGAAACTCGAGAACCTCAAAGAGACGAAGTATGCGGCAAATACGTACTATGAAGGCCAGTATGATGGACAAGAAGTGGTGGTTGCCTATTCGAAAATAGGAAAAGTCTTCGCAACCTTGACTGCAACCAGCCTCATAGAAAAATTCGGCTGTGATCTATTACTCTTTTCAGGGGTTGCTGGAGCTATTTCTCCAGAGTTAAATATCGGTGATCTCATTATTGCCGATGGTCTCTGTCAGCACGATCTTGACATTACGGCATTTGGACATCCTTATGGGTATGTACCGGAGGGTGAAGTGTGTATTCCTACCGATGTGGCACTTAGAAACATCGCGAAAGAAGTGGCGGCAGACAAAGGACTTAAACTGGTCGAGGGCATCATTGCAACAGGTGACCAGTTCGTGGCGAACCCTGAGAGAAAAGACTGGATCGGTGAAACATTTAAAGCACACGCTTTAGAGATGGAAGGTGCTTCCGTCGCAGTGGTCTGTTCCTCGTTGGAAGTACCATTCTTCATTCTTCGCGCCATTTCAGATTCGGCCGATATGGATGCCAGTTTTAATTTTGATGAATTTCTGGAGAGTTCTGCAAAGATCTCTGCAGATTTCATACTCTCAATGGTTGAAAAAATTAAGTAGATAGGGTTTCAAAGGTGCGTGATTACGCACCCTACGGAATATGAAAAATGTAGGGTGCGTAGTCACGCACCAAAATAAAGAGAAACAATTGGAAGAGATAAAACCAAAAAGAGTATTACCCAAAAAAATACCCATGAGTAAAAAACTCCTCAGAGTCATCGGCAGAACCAATGCCGAATTCAAACTCATTGGAGAGGGAGACAAGATCCTTGTGGGATTGAGTGGCGGAAAAGACTCCTTAGCTTTGGTGCATGCCCTCAAACATGTACAGCGCCATGCACCCTTCAAGTTTGAATTTGAAGCCTGTACCATTAAGTATGGTATGCCCGATGAACATTATGACTTCTTGAGCAAGCATTGTGAAGAGTATGAAATTAAACATACGGTTTATGACACGAACATCTTTGAAATCTCGCATGATACCATCAGAGAAAACTCTTCATTTTGTTCTTACTTCTCCCGTATGCGAAGAGGTGCACTCTATACTTTTGCAGAAGAGGGCGGCTTTAACAAAGTGGCACTCGGTCACCACTTTGATGACACAGTAGAGAGTTTTTTCATGAATATGTTTTACAATGGAAGCATGAGAGCCCTGGCACCCATCTACAAAACAGGCAGAGGTTTCCACCTCATTCGCCCGCTGATACAGGTACGTGAATCACAGCTCAGAGGATTTGCCGAAGACAACAACCTCCAGGTCATAGGCGACGAAGCCTGCCCAGCCATGCTTAAAGATGTCAAAATGCCCCATGCCAGAGCCTCGACAAAAGCATGGCTTGCAGGTTTGGAAGAAGAGAATAAAGATATTTTCAAAATGTTCAAAGCCTCATTCAAACATATTCACGATGATACCTTCTTAGACCCGGAACGCTGGGACAGGGATGATATTTAACGCATCATACATCTATCTTGGTTTCGCGTAGGGTGCGTATTCACGCACCTTTTTGTTTGGCCTTTCGGCGTCCATTTATATTTTATGCAGATTTTATTATGTGGTGCGTGAATACGCACCCTACGCGTGAAAAAAAATGACAATATGACATATTTTTGTCATATGCTTTTGTATATGGTTAGAATTGTTGTATGGCAAATTATACACGTATATTTCTGGATGGTTACAGTTATTTCATCACGGTTGTGACACATCAAAGAAATCCTATATTGATAGAAAAGCTGGCATTGTTGAGAACTGCATTTAGAGAAAGCAGAACAAAGTATGATTACCGTATTGATGCTATTGTCATTCTACCTGATCATTTTCACATGATCATCTCTCCCCAAAATGCCACGGAATATCCAAAGATCATTTCATCCATCAAAAGATATTTCAGTCGGTATTGTGATCCGAAATATTATGCTGGTCTGGAGCAGTCTGTAAGTAGAGAGAACAGAGGTATAAAGCCAATATGGCAAAAAAGATTTTATGAGCATACCATTAGAAATGACAAAGTTCTCCAGGAAAAATTAAAATACATGTATAAGAATCCTGTTAAACATGAATATACAGATGATCCCAGAAAGTGGCAATATTCATCGTTCCATAAACAGACATAAAAACCACGCGTAGGGTGCGTAATCACGCACCTTTTTGTTTGGTCTTTTCGGAGAATGTATTATTGCGATGATATTTTGGTTTCATGGTGCGTGACTACGCACCCTACGGGGATTTGTAAAAATTGGTTATAATTTATATTAAGAATAGAGTGAGTGATAGATACACCGTAGGGTGCGTAATCACGCACCACATAATACGATTTGAATAAAATGAAAAATTATGCCGAAAGGCCAAACAAAAAGGTGCGTGATTACGCACCCTACGCGAGATGAGATGAAATGAATAAATTTATAACGACTACTACTGGGCGAATTGACAAAGTTTTAGCTGCACAACTTGATGTCAGTCGTAATCAGGTTGAGAAGCTTGTCAAGGATGGCTTGGTTTCTGTCAATGGGAAAACCATTACCAAGAACAGTGTGAAGGTAGCCGAGGGTGATGAGATTGCTTATACCTTCAAAGAAGCAGAAAAGCGTGAGGCGGTGGAGATAGACTTTGATGTGGAGATACTGTATGAAGATGAATATCTTTTGATCATCAATAAGCCTTCTGGTCTTGTGGTGCATCCTGCCCCTTCTGTGAAAGAGCCTACCCTGGTGGACTGGCTCATACATAAAGGCATCTCTCTTTCGACTATTTCGGGGGAAGAACGTCATGGGATCGTGCATAGAATAGACAAAGAGACTACCGGTGCTTTGGTGGTGGCTAAAGACAATAAAACACATGAAGCCCTGAGTGAGCAGCTACAGGACAAGAGTATGGGGCGTTACTATCTGGCTTTGATAGACTGTCCGTTAAAAGATGATGTCATTGTCGATAAACCCATCGGGCGCAACCCCAACAATAGACTCAGAATGGATGTCGTCCAGCATGGAAAAAGTGCGAAAACTGCCTTTAAAAAGCTTTTAGATACAGCACACGGAACAGAGTTGATCGCGGCGAAACTCTTTACGGGGCGAACGCATCAGATACGTGTGCATTTGAATGTTTTGGGACGTCACATATTGGGTGATAATTTATATGGTTTTAAGAGCAAAAGAGATAAAATAGCACGCGTTAATCTACATGCTTATTTATTATATTTGACACATCCTGCGACAGGCGAAAAGATGCAGTTTACTGCACCTTTATTTGACGATATGAAGGCTTATCTGGCTAAATATTTCGATGATGAACTGCTATCGGAAAAGATAGACCCCGTACGTTTGGATGCCAGTTTCAGTACAGTAAAATAGTGTAGGTTGCATACCCTTACAGATCAGGAACATTATGCCACACTTAAAAGTCTCTCCCTTTGACAGCTCCGACATTGAAAACCATTTGGCACAAAGTGATCTTATGACCTTTCGTGCGACCTCTCTGACTTCAAGTGATGAAATAATAGGGATTGAACTGGGAGGTGAAGAGTTTTTAATACAAATAAAACCTGATGCTGCTGCGACACTGGTCAAGTATGACAAAGTGACCCGACCTTTAAAAGTGAACCTTTTAAAAGAGGCCTTGGACCGTGTTTCCAAAGAGTTGAATCTGCAGGTCAAGAGTTCCAATATTACCATTCACAACACCAAAGCAGCACTCTCTTCCGAGTATTTTAAGAAGATCGAAGATTTTGAAAATATTATTTATCCCAAAGAGAAAATATCGGTTGAGGTCGGTTTTGGTTCGGGGAAGCACTTGCTTTACCAGGCACAGAAAAATCCTGACACCCTTTTTATAGGTCTTGAGATACACACCCCCTCAGCACAGCAGGTACTCAAGCAGATAGAACTGCAGGGTCTGGAGAACATTTGGGTGGTCAATTATGATGCCCGACTTTTTCTTGAAATGCTGCCTTCCAATGCCTGTGAACAGATATTTGTGCATTTCCCTGTCCCCTGGGATAAAAAGCCTCACAGACGTGTCATCTCTCCCTCTTTTTTAAATGAATCGATGCGTGTATTGTCTAAAGACGGCCGACTCGAACTACGTACAGACAGCGATAACTACTACTGGTATGCGCTGGAGACTTTTTTTGCTGTACCCAAAACACAGGTAGAGATACGCAAAAATGAAGCTTTGGAAGTGACGAGTAAGTATGAAGCCAGATGGTTGAGACAGGAGAAAGATATTTACGATGTCTATGTAAAGTGTCTGGAAGAGTCTGAGGAAAAAAAATTATCTATCAGTTTTAATTTTAATGGAGTAAAATATACCAAAGGTCTGGAAGAGCGTTTGTCGAAAAAGGCCATGGTCTTTGACGGTTTTTTTGTGCATTTTGAACGTATGTACAAGAGTCAGTCCGGTGTTTTACTTGTAAAGTGCGCCTTTGGCTCTTTTGACAGACCGGAACACAAATATATACTCCTTGATGAAAATGAGTGCCGATATTTTGTCTCAGCACCTGTCAGAACACAGGTCAACTACGAAGCGCATAAAAAATTAATGGAATTATTATCCAGCGAAGGGGAAAAAGATGTCTAATGTGATCAGTGCTTCACACTTAACACTTGCCTATGACAATGGTGCCAAAGAGATCATTAAAGATGCCAGTTTTAACATCAAAAAGGGTGAGTTCGTTTTTATTACCGGGCCGAGCGGTTCAGGTAAATCGACGCTACTTAAAGCACTCTACGGGCAAATAAAGCCCAGACGGGGGAACCTTGTTGTGGGTGGCCTTGACCTTGCGACCATCAGTCAGGGGAAACTTCAGGAGCTGAGAACACACCTGGGTATCATCTTTCAGGACTATAAACTGGTCAATGAGTGGACAGTTGCCAAAAATGTGGTACTGCCTCTGATGATCGCCGGTTATGCTGTCGATGTGCAAAATACACAGGCACACAGACTGCTTAAGCATGTGAAACTTTCAGAGCATGCCGACAGGTACCCCAAAGAGTTGAGTGGTGGAGAACAGCAGCGTGTGGGCGTTGCCAGAGCATTGGCAAAAAACCCGGTGGTCATACTGGCAGATGAGCCGACAGGTAACCTTGACGATTACTCCTCCAATGTTATCTGGGACCTGATGGAAAATGCCTGTCAACAGCTTGAAACAACAGTACTGGTAGTGACACACAAGATACCAACGATCTTTTCTCTGCCGTACAGACATTTTATTATAGAGAGTAAGGGTGTGTATGAAGTTCATTAAAAACCATCTTATGTTTATTTTGCCGTTGATGGCTATTTTGCTCGGGATCGAATTTTACATGGTCTTTGACCGGACAACGGATTCGTATGAAAAAGGTTTGAGAGAAGGGTACTCTATGCTCGTGGTGACAAAGAAGCCTGCCACCCTTTCAGATTTTAAAGCACTGAACAGCCATATTGACAAGAGTGAGCCTATTGAGCGTAAAGAGATCATTTCTGAAGTCGCCAAGGGTATCAGCCAGAGTACGACCAAAGCAATTTTAGATGCTTTACCCTATTTTTACAATGTCAGTCTGGACAGTTATATGAATACGACAGCACTTGAAAAGGTGAAGACTGACCTTGAGTCTGCGACGAATATTAAAAGAGTAGAGACATTCGGAAGCTCTTACAATTCAGCTTTTAAACTTTTTACTTTCATTAAATTTACCCTCAAACTCTTTATCGGTTTTATGGGGATCGTGAGTTTGTTCCTCATTATTAAACAGATGGAGATCTGGAAATATGCACACAAAGAGCGTATGCAGGTGATGGAGATCTTCGGGGCACCTCTGATGTTACGTTCAGGGGTACTTTTTAAAGTGGCGATCATGGATGCGATCACCGCGACTTTACTGACATCGGCAGTCTTTTTTTACATCAAGTTTCAGTGGGCAGCCAAAAGTGGTATTGAGATCATGATGGAAAAACAGGATGATTTGTTTAAAATAACAGATATGGCTGTTTTGCTTGGTGCTGCGTTGCTCATCGTGATCATTGCCGTTTACTCGGTGGTTTTTTCAAGTAAGGGAGTACAGGAGTGAGACTTTTTCTTTTTTACACTTTGGTATTTTTGGTTTTCCTGAATGCTGCTACGACGACGGATAAGAAGATCAAGAATTCAAAGAAAACCCTTTCTGCCGTAAAAAATGAAAAAAAACATGCAAGCAGACGTTTGGATAAAATAGCAAAAGATATTAAACGTGCAGAGAAAGACATTGATGTACTTGAGAAAAAGCTCGATGAACTCAGCCGTGACCAGAGTGAAAATGAAAAGAAATATGTACTCTTACGTAAAGAGCTGAAAGAGAGTACAGAAGCCTATGAGCAGACAAGCAGAGAGCTGGAAGAGAAAAGACATAAGTTCATCTCTCTGCTTTCTGATCAGTTTTCAATTACCTTTGCCATGGAACAGGCCCATGACCCTACACGTAAGTCTATCATGACCAGAGAAGTGTATCAGACCTATAAAAAACAGAACCTACATATGCTAGAAGCCCTGAAATCAGATATTAAGAAAGTGAAAAAACGTAAAGAGGACAAGCTCTATCTGCGTAACCATACACAAAATAAGATCAGAAAGATCATTAAACAGCGTGAAGCTTATGCAGAGAAGAAAGAGGCGAAACGCAAGTTGCTGAAAAAACTCTCAGAAGATGAAGAAAAATACAATGCCAAGCTGCAAAAGATCGTAGACAAGCAGAACTCTTTACGTTCGACACTTGCACAATTGAACATTTTAAAGAAAAAAGAGGTTGAGAAGGCAAGAAAACAGGCAGCTGCCAGAAAAGAGGCCATACGTTTAGAGAAAGAGAGACAGCGTAAAATACGTAAAGAGCAGGCCCTGGCACGTGCCAAAGAGAAAAAAGCAAAAGCAGCACTCAAAGCGGCAAAAACAGCAGAGGCAAAAAAAGCGGCTAAACTTGCTGCGAAACAAGCGACAAAAGAGGTTGAAGTCGTCAGGAAAAAGGCGAAGAAGCAGAGCCAACGTGTACGTAACGTCAACTCCTCTTATCAGAAACCAAAAGTCTATGCGTACAGAAGCGGAAAAACCATTTCACCCATTGCAGGCGCACGTGTCATTAAAAAATTCGGTACCTATGTGGATCCGATCTATAAAATTAAAATCTTTAATGAGTCTATCACGCTGCTGGCACCGTCTTCCAATGCCAAAGTCCAAAACGTGAAAGACGGTAAAGTGGTTTTTGCCGGAAAAAGTTCCATGCTTGGAAAAGTCGTTGTAGTGGCACACAGCGGTAAAATGCACACGGTCTATGCAGGCTTGTCCATGATCGCGCCGAACATTAAGACGGGACGAAAAATTAAAAGAGGGTATGTGGTAGGACGGGTGAAACAGAAATTGATGTTTCAGGCGACCAAAAATTCCAGACATATCAACCCTTTAAAGCTTATCAAGATATAAAAAGGGTTTGGATACCTTTTTTTTCATATCATTTTTTGGTATAGTATTAAACATTCTCTTAAAGGTATCCTCTCATGCGTAAAACATTGATTGAACTTCCAGAACTTACACTTAAAGCACTCTTTGAAAATTCCCTGAATTCTTATGCTGATCGCCCTGCATTGCAGTTTGTCGATGGTGAGACCATGACCTATGCAATGCTTGGAAAAAAGGTCGAAGAGATACAGGAGATGCTTGCTGCCTATGATGTTAAACCTGGTGACAGGGTGGCACTTTACAGTGAAAACATGCCGAACTGGGTCGCTGTCTATTTTGCCGTGACGACCATGGGTGCCGTGATCGTCCCTATTTTACCCGATTTCCATATTTCGGAAGCAATGCATATTGCCATTCATGCAGAGTGTAAGGCCGCCTTTATTTCCCAAAAGCTTTTTGAAACAATGCTCGATGAAAGCCAGCCGCCCCATATGAACCTGCTTGTTATTCTGGACACGCTTCATATTCTGGAAAAGCTCTCTATTCCTTCGAAAATGAGTAAAGTGATTCAAAAAGGAGAAGAGCAGTTTTCCAAAGCCATGGAAAAGATGAATAAAGGTAAAAAAGAGGAGAGTGAAACCGCAATAAAGGAAGAGGACATGGCAGCCATAATCTATACTTCCGGGACAACAGGGAGTTCAAAAGGGGTGATGCTGAGTCACCGAAATTTGACCTTTGATGCCACTGCGGCACAAAAAGTGGTTGACATTTACCCAGAAGACAGATTTCTCTCTGTGCTGCCTCTGGCACATACTTTCGAATGTACGGTGGGCATGCTTATTCCTATTTTGAACGGTGCTTCTATCCACTATATTCAAAAAGCACCTACGCCAACGGTACTCATAAAAGCCATGGCGACAGTCAAACCTGACTTTATGCTGACAGTACCACTGATCATTGAAAAGATCTATAAAAACAAGATTTTGCCGAACTTCCAGAAAAATGCCATTATACGTACACTCTATGCTATTCCTTTTGTGCGTAAAAAACTCAATAAGATCGCAGGTAAAAAACTGATAGAAACTTTTGGTGGGAACATTCGGTTTTTCGGTATCGGCGGGGCGGGTGTTTCGCCTACGGTTGAAGCATTTTTACGCGAGGCAGAGTTCCCTTACTGTATTGGTTACGGCTTGACAGAAACAGCACCTTTTCTTGCGGGAACGAACCCTGAGCATACCAAATACAAAGCCATCGGTCCGGTCATCCCGGGTACAAAACTGGAACTCAGAGAGCAAAATGAAGAGGGGATCGGGACACTCTGGGCCAAAGGTCCCAACATCATGATGGGGTACTACAAAGATCCTGAAAAAACGGCAGAAGTGATGGATGAAGACGGCTGGTTCAATACTGAAGATATCGGATACATCGATGAAGACGGTTACTTTTTCATGTCTGGGCGTGCTAAAAATATTATTGTGGGGGCCAGCGGGGAGAATATTTACCCTGAGCAGATAGAAGCGACCATTAATGCACATAAACTGGTTGCAGATTCGCTTGTCTTTGACAATGAAGGTGTACTGACGGCACGTATTTTTCTGGACTATGACAAACTCGATGAATTTTTCGGTGTAAGACAAAAGTCTGAGACACAGACACGTGCCAAAGTAGAAGAGATCCTTGAAGAGATACGTACAGAAGTGAATGCTTCCGTCTCTACGTTTTCACGTATTAAAAAAGTGGTTGAACAGCGTGAGGAGTTCATTAAAACACCGACCAAGAAGATCAAACGATACCTCTATGTGTAGGTGTTAACCACCTCCTAATGCACATTTGGATATAATCGCGAAATTACTATAAAGGCATTTTTGTGATAAAAAGAGTATTGGTTAAATTTTCTGGTGAAGCATTGGCTGGTGAAGAGGGGTATGGAATTGATACCCAGATTCTTAATTTTATTGCAGGTGAGATCAAAGAACTTGTAGACAACGGTGTTGAAGTAGGTATTGTTGTGGGTGGTGGTAACATCATTCGTGGTGTATCTGCTGCGGCTGACGGTATCATCAAAAGAACGTCTGGTGACTACATGGGAATGCTGGCAACGGTCATTAACGGTGTGGCTATTCAGGAAGCACTTGAGTATTCCGGTCTTGAAGCAAGACTGCAGTCTGCCATTGACATGCAGGAGATCGGTGAGAGTTTCATTGTGAGACGTGCCAGAAGACACCTGGAGAAAGGGCGTGTGGTCGTCTTTGCCGGTGGTACTGGTAACCCGTACTTCACCACAGACACAGCAGCGACCTTGAGAGCCTCAGAAATTGAAGCGGAGCTTTTGATCAAAGCAACCAAAGTAGACGGTGTGTATGACAGAGACCCGAACAAGTTCGATGATGCCGTGAAGCTGGACACTTTAACTTATGATCAGGCTTTGGCTGACAACATTAAAGTGATGGATGATACTTCAATTGCCCTGGCAAAAGAGAACGGTCTTCCGATCGTCGTATGTAATATGTTTGAAAAGGGTAACTTGCTTGCCATTATCAAGGGCGATATGAGCCTTTGTTCAATCGTTAAATAGTAGAAAAAATTAAGGAAAAAATATGAGAACAGAACAATTAACAGCAGTCGCACTGGAAAAAGTAAATTTCGATAAATATCTTTTGGCAAATGCCGTAGGAAAAAGAGCAGAAAAAATTGCCAACGGTGCAGAAACACTGCTTGACTTTGATACTTCAGATATGAAATATGCTGACATTGCACTTCAGGAGATCGCTGAAGGTAAGATCATAGTAAGCCTAGAGAGCTAACTTATTTTGGATCTCAGTAAAGTTAAAGAGATTCATACAATAGAAGCAGCGAAAGCACTTCTATGGGAACAGGTGAAATCTCCACAGCCTGCCACCCAAAAAGCCCTTGATGTCGCTCTGACCGCACATGACGGTCAAGTGCGCAAAAGCGGCGAACCCTATATCATCCACCCCATACTGGTAGCAGCGATCACCGCGGCTTTTTCTGAAGATGAAACCATGGTACAGGCAGCACTGCTGCATGATGTGGTTGAAGATACCTCTTTTGATCTTGAAGATCTGCAGCGGGAATTCGGGGAAGATGTCACACATATGGTGGCAGGCTTAACCAAAATTGTTGAGATACGTGATGTAGAACTTGCATCTTCCGAATCCAACGAGAGACTCATCAACTCGGCCCTGACCTTCCGTAAAATGCTGATCGCTTCTATTAAAGATATCCGTGTTCTGGTCATTAAACTCTGTGACAGACTGCACAACATGCTGACACTCGATGCCCTAAGTCCCGAGAAACAAAAACGTATTGCAGAAGAGACTTTGGTCGTGTATGCTCCCATTGCCCACCGCTTGGGTATTTCACGTTTAAAGAACCATCTGGAAGATCTCTCTTTTTATTATATTTATCCGGAAGATTATAAAAAGATCGACACTTACATTCAAAACAATGCCCAGAACCTGCAGTTCAAACTGAATGCTTTTATTCAAAAAGTAAAGAAAAAGGTTGTTCAGGAGGGTTTTGATGAAGATGAATTCGATATTTTCGGCAGGGTCAAACATTACTACTCCATCTATCTGAAAATGCATCGTAAAGGTGTCAGTATTGAAGAGGTGCTTGACCTGCTTGCTGTCCGTATTATTGTCAGAGAACCGATCGAGTGTTACCGTGTGCTTGGCGTGATGCACTTGCAGTTCACACCGCTTATTTCACGTTTTAAAGACTACATCGCAGTGCCTAAAGAGAATGGTTATAAGACCATTCATACCACACTCTTTGACGAAGAGGGGATCATTGAAGCGCAGATCCGTACTTTGCAAATGCACAGACTGGCAGAGTACGGGGTCGCGGCACACTGGAAATATAAAGAGGGCGGGGATGGTGTCAACCTTGAATGGCTTGAGTCTCTGCACTATCAGAATGATTCGGTGGAAGAGTTTTATGAGTTGGCAAAATCTGACCTTTTTTCTGAAGATATTACGGTCTTCTCTCCCAAAGGAGACTACTATACCCTTCCGAAAGGCTCAACAGCACTTGATTTTGCCTATGCTATCCACTCTGAAGTGGGGAAGAATGCCTTAGATGCGCTGGTCAATAAACGCAGAGCTTCTCTGCTTACCGTTTTGAGTAACGGTGACATTGTCAACATTATTAAAGATGACAAACCCCACCTGCACTGTTCCTGGCTGGATGCCGTCAAGACATCCAAAGCACAGGATGGTATACGCAGTATGTGCCGTGCACGTCTGAAAGAGTCCGATACCCTGAGTGCCTACAATATTCTTGCGACACTCTTTACGCAGGACAATGAGACTATTCGAAATCTTATTGATGCCCTGGGTATGCATGATACTATTCATAAACTCCCGCTTCAGCTTGATTATTATAAAGATGTCATTCGTAAAGTGGCAGATTATCTGGGAGCCAAAGAGGTACGTTTTTGGGAATTGCTTAAAAAGGGCTATAAAAAGCCTGTGCTTAAAGAGTTGGAGCACTTCAGGTTCTTTACCAATAAGCCTTTGGAAGGGATAGAATTCGATTATTGCTGTCATCCGAAAGTAGGGGACCAGATCGTTGCATTCTATAAGGATGGTAAAGCTATTATACACCACAAATTGTGTAAAAAGGCCTATGAGAAAATGTTAGATCAAACGCCGATGTTATCGGTCTCATGGAGTGCACAAAAACTTTCGAAGTACAGACTGATCATCTCTCTTCAAAATCAAAAAGGTGTGTTGGCTGACCTTTTGGGACAGCTCTCCTCTTTGAATTTGAATGTCATCAGTATAGAGTTGGGTATTCAGAGCTCAGATTCGGCGGAGTATTGTCAAATAGAAGTGGAGAGTGATATCTCCAATAAAAATCTGCTTGCAGAGAAAATTTCAAAAAAGTTCAAGCTGATAGAGATCATCAGTATGGACGATGCATATAATAAATAACAGAGGAAAAGAACATGGTAAGTAAAGCACTGGAAGAGATAAGCAGAGGAACTGCGGAAGTCATTGATATGGAACGAATAGAGAAACTCGTCAGCAAATATTATGAAGACGGTACGACATATACGGTAAAAGCCGGGTTTGACCCGACCGGTGCAGACCTTCACCTCGGACATACGGTTTTGCTTCAAAAGCTTAACGCTTTTCAAAAGCATGGTGGGCGTGTGCAGTTACTCATCGGTGATTTCACGGCAACCATTGGTGACCCGACCGGAAAAAGTGAAACCAGAAAAGTCTTGGACAGAGAGACCATTTTGGCTAATGCACAGACTTATCAGGATCAGGTCTTTAACATTCTTGATGAATCAAAGACCGATGTGGTCTTTAACTCAGTTTGGTTGGAAAAACTGGGTGCAAGCGGTATGGTGGCATTGACCACTACCTTTAACGTGGCACGTATGCTTGAACGTGATGATTTTGAAAAACGATATAAGAGCGGACAGAGTATTTCCATTTCCGAATTTATCTATCCTCTGCTTCAGGGCTATGACTCTGTTGAATTGAAATCAGATATTGAGATAGGCGGGACAGACCAGAAATTCAACCTTCTGATGGGAAGACAGTTACAGCGCAGTTACAATGTGGGGAAAGAGCAGGCAGTCTTAATGATGCCTATTCTGGAAGGACTGGACGGTGTTCAAAAGATGAGTAAATCTTTGAACAACTATATCGGTATTACCGAAGAGCCTAAAGACATTTACGCGAAAACACTTTCTGTTTCAGATGATCTTATGTGGCGTTATTATGAACTGTTATCGGAGAAATCACTCTCTGAAATTTCAACTTTGAAAGAAGAGGTACAAAACGGTACAGTACACCCTAAAGTCGCCAAAGAGAACCTCGCGTTGGAGTTGGTTACAAGATTTTATAATGAAGAATCGGCTACACTAGCCAAAGCAGAGTTTGACAATGTATTTAAGTCAAATCAGCTTCCTTCTGATATGAATGAAATTGAAGCAGAAGAGGGTATCTGGATCTGTAAGGCCTTGGTAGATGCGGGTATAGAACCTTCAACATCACAGGCCAGAAGAGACATTAAACAAAATGCAGTCAGTATTGATCAGGAAAAAATTTCTGATGAAAAGTTAAATCTCTCAGCAGGAGAGTATATTCTGCAAGTAGGGAAACGTAAATTTGCAAAAGTGAAGGTAGGGTAATGGAATTTAAATCTTTCAAAATTGGAAAATATACAATAGAGAAGCCTATTGTGCAGGGTGGTATGGGTGTTGGTATCTCTTGGGATCAGCTTGCCGGAACCGTCAGTAAAGAGGGTGGACTGGGTGTCATCTCTTCGGTGGGTACGGGTGTCTATAAAAACCGTGAATTGACAGCACATGTGGCTAAACACGGTCAACCGATTGAAGCCGATAACTTCTATTCGGGTGACATACTTAAAGTTATTTTTGAAAATGCCAGAAAAATATGCGGGGACAAGCCTCTGGCCTGTAATGTCCTGTATGCTTCAAGTGACTACAACCGGATCGTGAAAGATGCCTGTGAAGCCGGTGCCGATATGATCATCACCGGAGCGGGATTGCCGCTTACCATGCCTGATGCGACAAAAGAGTATCCGGATGTTGCCCTTGTGCCTATTGTCTCAACTGCAAAAGCATTGAGAATTCTTTGTCGTCGCTGGAAAAAAACACATGACAGACTTCCGGATGCTGTCATTGTGGAAGGACCCCTTTCCGGTGGACACCAGGGATTTAAATATGAAGAGTGTTTCCTCCCTGAAAATCAGCTGGAAGTGATCTTGCCTCCGGTCATTGAAGAGGCAAAAAACTGGGGTGATATTCCTGTCATCGCAGCAGGTGGTATTTGGGATCATAATGATATTGTCAAAATGATGGAACTTGGTGCTGCCGCTGTACAGATGGGTACCCGTTTTATCGGTACTTTTGAGTGTGATGCCCATGAGAACTTTAAACAGGTGATCCTGGATTCCAAAGAGGAAGATATCAAGCTTTTAAAATCACCGGTAGGGTATCCGGCACGTGGTGTCAGGACACATCTTCAAGAGATGATCGAAGAGAAGACGGCACCGAAAATTGCCTGTATTTCAAACTGTGTTGCTCCATGTCACAGAGGTGAAGAGGCTAAAATAGTCGGTTACTGTATTGCGGACAGACTCTCTGATGCTTATGACGGTAAAATAGAAAGCGGCCTTTTCTTTACCGGTGCGAACGGCTATAAACTCAATGAGATCATCAGCGTTAAAGAACTTATCTCTAAACTTATGAATGGAGAAGAGAACTAGGGTGAAACACCTAACGCTTCTTCTTCTGTTGATACTCTCATCAACGACACTATTCTCTTCCATTGCAGTACTGAAAAAAGCAGAACTTAAAAATGGAGAGTTGAGACTTCAGTTCGACCAGGCGTACAATAAAAGACATATTAAAATCTCGACACTCAGTCGACCTACCCGAAAAGTATTTGATATTCCCAATGCCCGTCTGGCTGACAAACGCATAGACCGAAAACTCAAAAGCAGCCATTGCCGCTCTATACGTATCTCTCAATATAAAAGTGCTGTGGTGCGTATTGTACTGGAAGTTGATAAACCTTATGCCTGTGAAGCCTACAGGCCGATGTTCTCCTATTTGTCATACCATATTCCTCTGCCCAAATATAAAAGCAAAGGACGATCGGCATATAAGAAAAAAGCGACTGTCACCAAGAGCAAAAAAAGCACTAAAAATCAGAAAAAGCCTCATAGTAAAAGTCACAAAAGTCCTCCAAAAAAGAAAACAGTCAAGAAACGTGAAGAGAAGATAGAAGCCTATGTACTCCCTGTATCAGGGAAAGGAAAACAGCATGGGCGTATAGTGATCGATGCCGGGCACGGCGGACATGACTCCGGTGCAGTTGGGGGCGGTAAAAAAGAGAAGACCCTGGTACTTCAAATTGCCAAACGACTTGAAAAACATTTGAAACGTCGAGGCTATACAGTCTACATGACACGTAAAAGTGACCGCTTCCTAAAGTTGCCTCAGCGTACGAAAATAGCAGACAGAAAAGATGCCAAAGTCTTTGTTTCCATCCATGCCAACTCAGTACCGAAGAAAAAACGCAATAAGATCCAGGGTGTAGAGACCTTCTTTCTGCAAAATACCCGTGATGCCAAGTCCCAGCGTATTGCGGCAAGAGAGAACAAAGCCGTCCTTAAAGGGGCAGGGAGTTCTTTGAGTAAGAAAGTCATTGTTGATTCTGTTCTGAACGGACCCAAGATCGTACAGTCCAACAAGCTTGCTATTGATGTGCAGAAACGCATGCTGACCAATCTTCGTGCCAAATACAGAGGCGTAAGAGACGGTGGGGTACGTTCTGCACCTTTTTGGGTACTTGTCGGTGCAAGCCGTCCTTCTATTCTTGTAGAGGTAGGATATATCTCCCACCCAAGAGAGAGAAAACGACTTTTTTCTGCTGATTATCAGGAACGACTTGCCAAAGGCATAGCCGAAGGGATAGAAACTTACTTGAATAACAGACAAAAAGAGATAGAATTCTAAAGTATTACAGTTAAAAAATAAATAGGATAATTGAATGAATTATATGAAAAGTATTGTCTTCTCTTTAGCTTTGTCTTTGTTTCTGACCGGATGTATCGGTCCCGGCGGAAATCGTTCAAATGATCTGATCGTCATAGATGCAGGACACGGAGGACATGACTCCGGCGCTTTATGTGCGGGGAAGCAGGAGAAAGACCTGGTACTTCAAATCACCCATAAACTGAAAAAAGAGTTGAAGAGTGAAGGGTACAGAGTCTACATGACCAGAGGAGATGACAGATTTCTAAAACTGGGTGAACGTACACGTATCGCAGACAAGATGGATGCGAAAGTATTCATTTCTATTCATGCCAATGCCATTGCAAACAAGAGCCGTTTTGAACTGGCAGAAGGAATAGAGACCTATTTCCTTCAGAAAACAAGGGATGCCCGTTCTCAGCGTATTGCGGCCAGAGAAAATGCATCTGTGCTGCAAGGTACAGATGCGTTAAGTAAAAATGTGATCATTGATTCTGTATTGAACGGTCCGAAGATCGTTGAGTCGAATAAACTGGCTATTGATGTACAGAAGAATATTATGCAAAAAGTAAAAAGAGGCTATCCTGATGCAAAAAGCGGGGGTGCCAGACCTGCACCTTTTTATGTACTTGTGGGTGCAAGCCGCCCTTCTATTCTTGTGGAAGTCGGGTACATTACAAATACAAAAGAGAGACAACGGCTTTTTACTTCTGACTATCAGGAACGTATTGCAGAAGGTATTGTTGAAGGTGTGAACCATTATCTGGATACCAGAAGAAAAGAGACAGGAATTTAATGATGAAAAAAACAGTATTGGGTTTAATGTTACTAACCGCAAGTCTGCTTGCCATAGAGTTGGGTACGGTACCCCCGGCAGTGACCATTTCCGGAGACAACGGGGGTAAAACCAATGGCAAAGCATGGCACTCTTCCAGCTTAAAAGGAAAAGTGCATTTACTCTTTTATGTAGATCCTGACAAAAAAGATGTCAATGAAGCCTTTACAAAAGCCCTGCAGAAAGAGCTTTTTGCAAGTAAAGATTTTGCTTCTGTGGCAGTGGTCAATATGGCAGCAACCTGGATGCCGAATGTTGCCATTGAAGCTTTACTAAAACATAAACAGGAAGAGTTTAAACGTACGATTTATGTACGTGACAGAGCGAAAGTCTTAGTGAAAAAGTGGTCCCTGGCCGATGACAACTCCGACATTTTACTTTTCGATAAAAGCGGAAAACTCATTTATAAGAAATTTGGAAAACTCTCAAATAGCGAAATTAAAAAGCTTATTGCCCTCATTAAGGCTAACTTCTAAGCCTTATTGACAGGAGAGCTGGTAGCGTACCATCTTTTTAAAGGGCAGTAAAAAATGTCTCAGCTTCTCTGTTTCTATCTGTTCCAGCTGATGGGTATTGAGAAGCTTTAAGACACAAAGTGTTGACTCCATGGTACTCAGACAGTACTCCTTTGGCTGTTGTTTAAACTTAAAGCCCGATACCTCTGTATGGGTAAAACTTACTTTTTCCAAGGCATCTATATTGGGACTGGCGGTGAGCATGGCACGTGAACAGGGCCAGGTAGCGTCTATGAGAAAAATGACAGTCTGCTTCTCTTGTGCCCCAATGACTTCTTCATTCAAATTGATACTTTTTTCATGCGGGTAGAGAACATAACAAGCGTTATGGGGATCGTTAATCATTTGATTGATCTCTTGATGTGCTGTAAAATCAACACCCACAAAGAGTGTACACTTTTTTAATGAGAGATTGGTAAAGTGCCCTGTACCGTTCTTGGTGCGTTTGAACTCTTTGGGATGCATGAGTATGACAAAGCGTGTGTTCGTCTCCAGAGGCTCAATGTACTGACACATACAGGAGCTTTTGGGTCTGTAGCACGTATAGCAGACTTCTCTGGTTTCAGGTGTCATTTCAGGTACACTTTCTTGAACCACCTATAATAGAGTGCTGTAGCAATAAAACCTAGCCCTAAAGTGAGCGTAATACTTTCAAGCGAAATACCCGCTTTCGTTGCATAACCGATGAACATGGCGGTAAGCACATTGGAGAGCATGAAGAACATATCGTTATAAGAGATGACCCTGCCCATAAATTTGGCTTCCGTCTCTTCCTGAATAAGCAGATAGGTATAGGACCAGAGTGTGGTGACAAAAAAACCGGTGACAAAAAGACCACTTAGTCCCCAGTAGAAATCATGCTCAACCTGTGACCAGAAAATGATCGAAATTCCCTGCAGTATAAAAAACCAATGCAGATTCTCTTTTGATATGATCTTCCCTATGATGAAAGGCCCAATCATTAAGCCCAGAGCACGTGTGGCATTCATCAAGCCAATGGCCAGAGGAACGGCTATGAGCTCTTTGTACTGAAAGTCAGCCAGGAGTGTGACCAGGGCATCGAAAGAGGTCAGACCAATGGAAGCATGCAGCAAGATAAGGTGCCAGATCTTTCGCTGTGAACGTATGTAGTCAAAACCGTCTTTGAACATTTTCCAGTTTGAATCGCTGTGTGTCACATCATCAATATGAAGTTTGAGTCCCAGTAGAATAACAAGGGCAATGCTGTAGAGTGCGGCATCTATCATGTAGGCAGAATCGTAACCAAAATAGTAGGTGACCACACCACCCACAGCCATACCAAAGGCATAGGTAAAAGACCAGATGATGGAGTGGATCTCATTGGTGTTTTTGAGCATCTCATCCTGAACGATCTTGGGTAAGAATGCCATCTCCGCAGAAAAAAGTAGAGAGGCAGCAGCAGAACGGATGAAAATGAGGATCATCAGAAGCCAGACCCAGTCGAGAGAGTTGATGAGTAAAAATCCAAGTGTCATACATATCTCAACAATGATGAGTATGGTCATCAGTTTTTTAAAGTTGATACGGTCAATGAGCACACCAATGATCGGTGCCAGAACGACCGCAGGCAGCATAGCCATCGCCGCAGTAAAGGAGATGGTAAGTGCATCTGCCCCATAGGCGACCAGCATGGAAAAGATGGCTACCTGGGAGAACCAGGTTCCAAAGTAGGAGATGAGCTGTATCAGCGAGAGTCTGGCAATAATGGGATGTTTAAGTGTTTCTCTGTATCCCAAGATCAGTTGCTCTCATCATTCAGACCATACCTGATCTTTTGTGTTTCAAGTTCCTGAACAAACATTTGAAATGCTTCATCTGCCAGCTTTTCATCATCGGAAGCCACAGAGATGGAGACACGCCAGCCATCTTCATAGAGTTTGGGAAGAGAGGAGAACTCTACCCCTTTAGGCATTTTCTCCATCACAGGGATGAGGGCACTCTCTTTACACAGAGCTGTCAAAGTATGACGATACACCTCTTTTTTATGGGGAATGAGTTTTTCTAAAACAGCTTCAACCATGGGATGGCTCATTTCCGGAAAGCCCGGCATAAAGAAAAAACGTTCATCAACAGAAAAAGCAGGCATCTGATTGACAGGGTTTGCTAACAGTCCTGCACCTTTAGGAAGCTCTGCCATCTTAACCGCATGCGGATAGGCCTTCTCTCCGAGTTTTTCTTCAATGATGCGAAGTGCTTCCTGATGTACGGGAAGATTCCCGTCACGGAGTGCAATAGAAGCACATTTACGCGTATAGTCGTCCGGGGTTGAACCGATACCCCCAAAAGAGAAGAGTACGGGGTTGGGTTGGGAAGCGATGAATTTGATGGTCTGTACAATGAGTGCAGGGTCATCTTCAATGGTAAAAGAGCCTGTGAGTTTATGCCCTTTGGCAAGTAAGGCTTCTGTAACAAAGTCAAAGTGTTTGTCTCTGCGTCTGCGGTTGAGGATCTCGGTACCGATAATGAGGGTGAAAAAGTGAGGTTCTGTCATGTTGGATGGTTCTCCTGATTTTGGAGCTTGTTGAAAGGGTACCCACAAGGGGCACCCCTACAGGTTTGGATTGTATAAAATATTGTAGGGGCATCCCTTGTGGGTGCCCTTTAAGATTAAAATTACTCTTCGATATAATTTTTAAGTTTACGCCCGACTTTAGGGTGTTTCAACTTTTTAATAGCAGAAGATTCAATTTGTCTGACTCTCTCTCTTGTGACTGAGAGCTCTTTACCGATCTCTTCTAATGTTCTGTCACTCTCATCTTCAAGCAGACCGAAACGCATACGGATAACGGCTTTTTCTCTTTCATTGAGTTGGTCAAGGACATCATCGATCTGGTTGTTGAGGTCATCTTTCAGTACGACATCGGTTGGGCTCAAAGTGGTTTTGTCTTCAATGAAGTCTCCAAATCTACCGTCATCTTCATCACCGACCGGTGTTTCAAGAGAAACAGGCTCTTTGGTGATCTTAATAACATTCTTCACTTTGTCAACCGAAAGTCCAACTTCTTCTGCAATGGTATCAAGGTCTGGCTCTTTACCCGTTTCCTGAAGATGCTTTCTGATGATCTTGTTAATACGGTTGATCGTCTCAATCATGTGAATAGGAATACGGATGGTTCTCGCCTGGTCTGCAATGGCACGTGAAATTGCTTGTCTGATCCACCACGTTGCATAGGTTGAAAACTTGTACCCTTTTTCATACTCAAACTTATCAACGGCTTTCATCAGTCCGATGTTACCTTCCTGAATGAGGTCAAGGAAGGGTAAGCCTCTGTTCGTGTATCGCTTGGCAATAGAAACAACCAGTCTAAGGTTTGATTTTGCCATACGTGTTTTTGCTACTTCCGATTTTGCTTTACCCTGACGGATCTGGTTGAGGATGTCTTTCAGTTTTTCTTCTGAAAGGTCAAATCCGCCTTTACTGGCTTCTCTGGTCTCAAAGAGTTTCTTGATCTCGACATAGGTAGAGACCATTGTGGTTTCCGGTACGGCATCAATGATGTCATCTTTGTCCATATCAATGATGTTATCGAGTATCTTCTGGTGATTCTCTTTAAGTGTTTCATTGAAAAGGGGGAGTTTGTACTCAAGTCTCTTTAACTCTTTGTCGAAAGAGTCATCAGAAGTGAGTGCTGTTTCCATGGCTTTTACAAGTTCGTTAATGAGTTTTGACGTTGGACCAAGGTCCAGAAGTGCGGCTTTAAGCTGCTCTTTTTTGAAGGCGATTTTCAAACGTTCATGTAAAATTTTAACAGGGTCTGTTTCAGTCTCCATAAATGTTTCAAGATCATCACGTGCTTTCATCCACTCTTTTTTGGCTTTTTCAAGTTTTTTGAAACTTTCAATGACCTGCTTGACACGTTTATTGTCTTTTGGTGCTTCTTTTGTAGTCGTCTCAGCAGCTGCATCGTCCGTACTCTCTTCTTTGTCGCTTGTGTCTGCTTTTTCATCTTCAAAACTCTTGAAAAGCTCTTTTACACGTCTTTCACGGTTAAGCAAAGGCTCTTTATAGTTCAAGATATACCCAATGAGGTAAGGAACAGAACAGATAGCATCGATGATGATGTCTTCACCCTCTTCAATACGCATAGAGAGATCAACTTCTTCTTCTTTGGTCAGAAGAGGGATCTTTCCCATTTCACGCAGGTACATTCTGACAGGTGAGTCAGAACGGCTCCACTCCAGTAGCTCTTTCTCTTTATGAAGGTCAAATTCATCTTCTTCTCCGCCTTCGGCACGTTTTTTTCTGGCATCGGCTCTTTTCTTTGCCTCTTTTTCAGACATGAACTGTGCAAACTCTGAAGCAGAAATGACTTCCACTTTCGCATCGTTTGCAAATTTGTGTATCTTTTTTGCCTGTGCTGCTGTAGGGGCTTTTGTAAACTCTTTTGCAATGTTCTCCAGAGTGACAACATCAGCCTTTTTTTTAGACTTGAATAACGCTTCTATATTTTTCATACTGTCTTTTGCAGCCATTGGGATCCTTGTTTTGTAGCTAAATTACGGAGCATTGTCCGTTTTCAAATTAGTAGTGCAGTGGATTGGGAATCGTGAATATTTCCAAAGTTTTTATTAAGGTAGGATTATACCGAAATTTTATTAAAAAAGTGCGTAAATTTGTTAATTTTCATTTTTTTAGCTATAATCGCGAAAATTTTAAGGGAATTTACTTCCCGTTTATAAGGATGAAACTTGCAAGGTAAAGTTTGGAAATTTGGTGACAACGTCGATACGGACCTGATCATCGCAGCAAGATATCTTAATACTTCAGAGCCGGCAGCATTGGCAAAACATGTGATGGAAGATGCAGACCCGGAGTTTGTTTCTAAAATTAAAGAAGGTGACATTATTGTTGCCGGAGAGAATTTTGGTTGCGGTTCAAGCCGTGAGCATGCACCTATTGCCATTAAGGCAGCAGGTATTTCAGCGGTCATTGCTCCGACATTCGCACGTATTTTTTACAGAAATGCATTCAATATGGGACTGCCGATCTTCGAATTGGAAGAGGCAGCAGAGATCAATGAAGGCGATACTGTCAGAATTGATATGAAGGCCGGTGAAGTGATCAATGTGTCACAGGCAAAAACCTATAAATTCACACCTATTCCTGATTTTATGCAGGAGTTGGTGAATGCAGGCGGACTCATTGAGTTTGCAAAAAATGAAATAAAAGCAGGAGCGTAAGTATGAAAAATTATAAAATTGGTGTGATCAAAGGTGACGGGATCGGTCCCGAGATCATAGATGAAGCCATTAAAGTACTCGATGCTGTTTCTGTGACAGAAGGGTTTAACCTTAAGTATGAAGAGATGCTTCTTGGCGGTGCAGCCATTGATGCAACAGGCGTGCCATTACCGGAAGAGACCATTCAGGGTGTCAAAAAATGTGATGCTGTGCTTTTCGGTGCCATCGGCGGACCAAAATGGGATAATCTGGAGAGACACTTGCGTCCTGAGACAGGACTTTTGGGTCTCCGTAAAGAGATGGGAACTTTCGCAAACCTCAGACCGGCGATGGTCTATGACGAACTTGTGAATGCTTCAAGCTTGAAACCTGCGGTTATTCAGGGTGTGGATATTATGGTGGTGCGTGAATTGACAGGCGGTATCTATTTTGGTCAGCCAAGAGAGTTACATGAAGACAAAGCATTCAATACGATGATCTATACAAGAGAAGAGGTCAAACGTATTGCACTTGTTGCTTTTGATATTGCCATGAAACGTGACAAGCGTGTCTGTTCTGTGGACAAGGCAAATGTGCTTGAAGTGAGCCAGTTCTGGAGAGAGATCGTTGAAGAGGTAGCCAAAGATTACCCGGAAGTAGAACTTTCGCATATGTATGTTGACAATGCTGCCATGCAACTCATTCGTGATCCAAAACAGTTTGATGTCATTTTAACAGGAAACATTTTTGGAGATATCCTTTCAGATGCCGCTTCTATGCTTTCGGGTTCAATCGGACTGTTACCTTCTGCCAGTACTGGAAAAGGTGTTGGACTGTTTGAGCCTATCCATGGTTCTGCACCGGACATTGCAGGGCAGGGGATCGCCAATCCGTTAGCGACCATCTCTTCTGCTTCCATGTTACTGCGTTATGCATTGAATGAAAATGAAGCAGCAGACAAAATTGATGATGCTATTAAAAAAGCATTGTCAGAAGGTTACAGAACCGGTGATCTTGGTGACTATGATGCCAAAGAGATCTGTACCTGTACAGAAATGGGTGACATCATTGCTGACTACGCCAGTCGTTAGGGTTTAAATGGAAAAGCGAGCAAGGGTTCTCATTGATTGTGCTGATGCCAAAGGATTGGTTTATAAGATCTCCAAGGTATTTTACGACAGAGACCTGAATATTGACAATAACCGCGAATTCGTCGATAAAGAGGCAGGACGTTTCTTTATGCGTACCGTCGTCACGGGTCTGTTCGATGTGGCAGAGTTACTGGCAGAGCTGAAACTTGTCGCTCCCAAAGATGCACATATCCGTGTCATCGAACCCAAAGACAAAAAGGTCGTCATTTTGGCAACCAAAGAGTCTCATGCCCTGGGTGATATACTCATCCGTTATGCCGACGGAGAACTGGGGGCAGAGATTGAATGTGTCATTGCCAATCATGATACTTTAAAAGATCTGGTCGAACGTTTTGACATTCCTTTTTACCATGTGCCTGCTGAAGATTTGAGTCGTGAAGCACATGAAGAAAAAGTGATGGAGCGTATAGATGCGCATACCTTTGATTTTATTGTCCTTGCCAAATATATGCGTATACTGACACCGACATTCGTTAAAGCCTACCCGCAGCAGATCATCAACATCCACCACTCATTCCTGCCGGCATTTATTGGAGCAAATCCCTATAAACAAGCCTTTGAACGTGGTGTAAAGATCATCGGTGCGACGGCACACTTTGTCACCGACGACCTCGACGAAGGCCCGATCATCGCCCAGGATGTCATCCCCGTCAATCACAGACTTTCATGGAAAGATATGCAGAGAGCAGGGAGAGACGGAGAAAAGATTGTACTTTCAAGAGCTTTGGCTCTGGTTCTACAAGACAGAGTCTTTGTAAACGGAAACAAAACAGTCATATTTTAAAAAATCCTCCATCAAATCACGCGATAGCGTGCCTGTCGCTGTGAACACCCTTGAAAGCGAAGCGATTTGAGAACAGCGACGACTTTTGCTTACTTTTCTAGAAAAGTAAGGAGAGAAACAACGCCACAAGTTACATGTATGGGTAAGTTGTAAAAAATAAAACACTACTTTAAAAGAGGATGAAATAATGTTCAATATCGTATTAGTAGAACCCCAGATCCCACCAAACACAGGTACCATAGGACGTCTATGCGTCAATTTAGGTGCGACCTTGCACCTTATAAAACCCCTTGGCTTTGACATTGATGATAAAGCCGTTAAACGTGCAGGGCTTGACTACTGGAAAGATCTGGACCTGATCGTCTGGGAAAGTTTTGAAGACTTTTTAAAAGAGCATCCTATTACAAAGAACAGCTATATGTCAACGACCAAAACAGATAACCTTTACTTCAATGCCCCCTTCAAAAAAGATGACTACATCCTTTTCGGATCTGAAACCAAAGGTATCGATGAAAAGGTCCTTCTGGCACACCCGGAACAATGCATCACCATTCCTATGGGCGGTAAAGGCAGAAGCCTGAACCTTGGGGTCTCTGTCGGTGTGGTCATTTATGATGCCCTGCGTCAAAACTATGAAGGATTTGAAAAGATCACCATAGAAAATTCATTGGAGGAGAAGTAAATGTCATTTGGAGATTATCTGTATATTGTGGTGGCCATTCTTTTTGCCTATATGACCTTTACCATCATACGAAACAACTTTTTATCAAAATTTGATGAAGAGCAGAGACGTAAAGACCTGGTAGATGAATATGAAGATGATTATGTCTCTTCCAGCGATGAAGAGAAGGCAGCCGAAGACAAGAATAAAGACTAAACCCCCATTTACCAAGATTTGGATAAAATCTTATTAAAATTTTTCGTTCGGATCGATGGTCGGCTGAAGCCAACCCTACGTTTTAGGATGAAAATGACCTTACCATAGGACACTCCAAATGACACAAGCACTACTTATTGAAATCGGCGTAGAAGAACTTCCTGCTATCCCCCTACTTAAAATCGTCAACACTATTGAAAAATCCTGGAAAAACATTTTAGAAGACTATAAACTTTCAAATGATTTTGAATTTATTTATACTCCGAGAAGACTGGTTTTGAAACATGCTGCTATGCCTGTCAAACAGGAAGACAGTACTGTAGAGTTTTTTGGACCACCGCTTGTTGCTGCCATAAAAGAGGGTGTACCGACAAAAGCGGCAGAAGGCTTTGCCCGTAAATGCGGTGTGGACTTTGAAGCTCTGGGACGAGGAGAGAAGAACGGTAAAGAGGTGCTTTACTTTAAAAAAGAGGAGAAGGGTGAAGAGACTTCTGCTTTACTTCAGGAGATGATCGAGAAGTGGATCGCCTCTATGGCTTTTGGAAAAATGATGCGTTGGGGAAGCCGTTCAGACGAGTACATCCGTCCTGTCAGATGGTTACAGGTAAGAATGGGTGAAAACTCCGTTAACGTTGAACTCTTTGGCGTCAAGTCAGATACCAAAACCTATGTACACCGTATGGTCAGTTATGATGCTGTAGAGGTGCCGACGATTGATGCCTATGAAAACATCCTTGCTGAAGGTGCAGTTATGTTGGAGCCAAAGCAGAGAGAGTCTGTGATCTTGTCTGAGTTTGATGCGCTGGAAGCAGAACATCACATTGTCATAGAGAGAGATGCTTCTCTGCTTGCTGAAGTCGTGGCTATTACGGAAAACCCTAAAGCCCTGGTGGGTACTTTTGATGAACTCTTTTTGGAATTGCCGCCTGAAGTCATCATCACTTCCATGAAAGAGCATCAGCGTTATTTTCCTGTGTTTGAAAACGGAAAAATCGCCAACAAATTTGTTGTGGTTTCCAATGCCTATACGGATGACTACTCCAAAGTAGTCGCGGGGAATGAACGTGTCCTTAAACCACGTTTGGCAGATGGACTTTTCTTCTACCAGAATGACTTGAAAAACGGCCTCTCAACGGATGGTCTCGAAAAAGTACAGTTCATTGACGGACTGGGGACTTTGGCAGACAAGATCGTCAGAGAGAAAAACATTGCCATCCGTCTGCTTGCCCTTTACATGGACAAACTTGAAAAAGAGACAGGTAAAAGTGCTTCTGAACTGGAAAAAGCCATGGACAGAGCAGTCAACCTGGCCAAAGCAGACCTTATGTCTGAAATGGTCTATGAGTTTACAGAACTTCAGGGACTTATGGGGTATTACTATGCCAAAGCACTTGGCGAAGATGCACTCATTTATATTGCCATTAAAGAGCAGTATATGCCTGTAGGAGAAGGCGCAGAACTTCCTTCATCCATCTTCTCTTCAATCGTTGCCATGTCTGCAAAACTTGATACCCTCTTGGGACTCTTCTCTGTAGGGAAGATCCCTACAGGTTCAAAAGATCCTTTTGCACTTCGTCGTGCGGTCAACGGTATTGTCCGTATCGTGACGGAGTATGATCTCTCTTTCCATATTGATGATGTTGTGGCACTTCTGAAAGAGGCTTACAATGAATTTGATACCAAACTGCTCACAGATTTCATCATTGAGCGTATTAATAAATCACTCGATGCCAACCCGTCCGTGATCGCAGCAGTATTGGCTTCGGGAGAAAGAGACATTAATGAAATTGCTAAAAAAGTAACAGCACTCAATGAGATCGTCTCTTCAGATACGTTCAAAGAGCAGTTCTCTACTTTCAAGCGTGTGGCAAACATTTCAAAAGATGTCGATCTTGATGCTGATTTGAGTATTGATACTGCCTTGTTCAGGGAAGATGCCGAAGTGAGTCTCTACAATGCTTATGAAAAAGTGATCAATCAGGACTATGCTGATTACAAAACACAGTTTGAAGCCCTCTTTGGACTCAAAAGAGAACTCGATGCCTATTTTGATGATGTGATGGTCAATGCGGAAGAGAAAGATTTGAAACAGAACAGACTCAATACCATTGCTTCTGTCTATAAAACCTTTAAAGATATTGCAGATATTAAAGAGATCACGGTTTAGGCATGCCTAAACACTACGATACAATTGTCATCGGCGCAGGCATCGCCGGATGCTGTACTGCTTTTACGTTACAGCAAAAAGGGCAGAATGTACTGTTGATCGACCGTTCTGCAACACCTGCTACAGGTGGTTCCGGAGCAGCAGGTGCTTTTGTCTCTCCCAAGATCGGGAAAGGGTCTCCTCTTCAAACGCTGACCAATGAAGCTTTTCATTTTGCTAAAGATTTCTACCTTAGACATTTTCCGGACTATTTTCATCAGACAGGTGTCATACGCATTCCTAAAGATGAGGAAGATGCACTCAAATTTAAAGTGTATGAACCTCATAATAATGCACAATATACTTGGGTAGAGAAAGCAGAACTTGAAGCTTTCGGTATTCAAAATTCTGAAAAGAGTTTTCTTTTTGAAGAGGCTGGTGTGTGCGATGCTCCCGAACTTTGTACGGCAATATCAAAAGAAGTCCCTTTTCAACAATTTAATGTAGACCAACTTAGTTTTGACGGTCAGAATTGGCAACTTCTGAATGCTGAACGCTTAACGCTTAACGCTAAGCACATAGTGCTTTCCACCGGCTACGAAAATACCCTTTTCGATATGCGATATATGGCTGTCAAGGGTACCTGGGGATCTCGGGGGGACTATGAGAGCAGTTTGGATCTAAAAGTCAGTATGCATAAAAGTATCTCTGTCTCTGCGAATGTCAAGGGTATCATCAAAATAGGTGCCACCCATGTGAAGGGAAAAGAACCCTGTGTCGCCTGTGACGGTGAACCTTTAAAAGGTTTATTTGAAACAGCTTCCACTATGGTAGATACTTCCGACTTTAAACTTAAAGAGACTTTTTGCGGGATGCGGGCAGGGTCTAAGGATTATTTTCCTTTGGCGGGAAGAGTGATCGATGTTCCGTACATGCTTGAAACCTATCCAAAGATCGTGAGGGGTGCAAAGCCTGCATTGACACACCTGGACAATCTGTTTATCTGTAACGGGGTAGGGGGGAGAGGGTTTGTTTTCGCTCCGTTGATGGCAGAATGGCTGGCCGATCTAATCGTCAATAAAAAAGAGATGGATAAACGGGTGACTCCGGACAGGTTGTTTTTGAAGTGGTGTCGTAAATTGTAGGTCGGGGTACCCTTACCCCGACAAATATTTAAACGTATTCACATATCATTGTATGCGAATCAAATGTCGGGGTGAGGACACCCCGACCTACGCGAAGCATTATTGTTCTTTGTCCCACGTTTCCCATAAAGGCTGCTCAGAAATATGGGGAAACCCATCCAGTATTTCCTGAGGTTGAAATTTCGGTTTATAGGCAAACGCTTTACATCCCTCAACCCAGTAGCCCAGGTAGATCCATGGCAGTTCCAGAATTTTTGCTAGTTTGATCTGATAGAGCAGGGAGTACGTCCCTAAAGAGAGCTGATTATAGTCAGGGTCATAGTAAAAGTAAATCGAAGAGATGCCATCATCTAAAATATCGATGAGGTCAACTCCTACAAGTTTACCGTCAATAACATAGAGCACCTCTTTCCCGAAATCATTGGCACCGTCTACAAAGTTTTCATGATACTCTCTTTGTGAGATATTGCGGTGACTCCAGCCGTCTTTTTTGTGTTTGAAGGCATGGTATTTGTTGTAGAGGTCTATGTGGGTTGAGGTGAGGCTTGGTTCCTGGACAATGATCTGTGTATTTTCATTTTTACGGATGACTTTTCTCTGGGATTTTGAAAAGGCATAGTCTGCCGCATTGATGCGGATACTTTTACACTCATTGCAGCCATTGCAGATAGGGTGAAAAAAATACTTTCCAAAGCGTCTCCATCCGCGGTCAATGACTGCGGTGGCAAACGATTTGCTGGCTTTGTCGACATATTTGTAATTCATGCGGACTTTGTTGCCCGGAATGTAGGCACATTCGTAGTCCAGCATGGAAAAGTCTGTTGATGGCGGGTTGAGTAGGTCCAGTTCTTCGTTCATAATCGCGATTATACTCAAATTGTTGTAAAATTGTACAATTTTTGAGCGAAGGTATGTTTTTTGTTTCTCTATCAGCCCACTTCAGGTTACTGTTATAACAGTGATTCCATTTTTCTTTACGATTTTATTGCTTCTTTTAAACCAAAAGGTGAGCTGTTGGATGTAGGCTGTGGTGTAGGGATCATCTCTCTGCTTTTGACCCGTGATTTCCCGCTTCAGACAAGCATTGTTGACAAGCAGGAGAAGATGCTGAACTATGCCAGGCATAACTTTGCATTGAACCGTTTGGAAGTGAAAGCATATTTGGGAGCATTTGAAGCACTTGAAACGGAAGACCGCTATGACTTCATTGTCTCAAACCCTCCTTTTTATGATGCTGCGGTGACACAAAGTGAAGATACCCATCTCAATATTGCCCGTTATGCCCATCATTTGCCCATTGAAGGCTTTATGAAACGTGTCAAGACCTTTTTACGGCCCAAAGGTTGGTTCATTTTCTGTTATGATGCCAAGCAGATAGATCTATTGTTGTATCACTTAAAGATCAATGGTATCAACCCTGAAAAGATCAGGTTCGTACACTCAAAGCTGGACAGAGATTCAAAATTGGTAATGATCGCAGCACGTAACAACTCAAAGTCGATGACGCAGATATTGCCGCCTTTGGTTGTGTTCAATGAAGAGAGTGTCTATACAAAAGAAGCAGAAGAAGCATTCAAAAAAGCCAATACCCACAGCATCAAAGGCGAGTTCGAATGCTAAATAACCAATGTAGGGTTGGCTTCAGCCGACCAAGATAAGGACAAAAATGGAAGAAGAACTTATACAGCAAGAAGGCTACAACTACAAATTCAAGCCATCAGAATGCGAAGCCTGCGGCGGGCATTGCTGTACCGGAGAGAGCGGTTATATCTGGGCAAAATACAATGAAATCCAAAATATGGCAACGTTCGTTAACCTTAGTGTGGAAGAATTTGCTACAATGTATTTAAAGAAAGTGAAACATCGCTATTCTCTTGTTGAAAAGAAGTTGGCAAAAGACAATTATGCCTGTGTCTTTTTTGATGAAGAGAAGAAACAGTGTGCCATTTACCCTGTTCGGCCTTTACAGTGCCGTACTTTCCCTTTTTGGGAACAATTTAAAAATGATGAAGAAGAGGTAAGAAAAGAGTGTCCTGGAATCGTATAATTATAATGGTCTTAGCCATGGTAACATTCTCCGTAGCTAATACACCCACAAAACATTTAAGAGTGTTGAGCCAAGATGAGCTTATTATTCAAGGCTTGCTTTTTGAAGAGTACAAAGCCTATGAACAAAGCAGACAGGTTTTTGCCAAACTGTTTGATGAAACAGGAGAGAAGGCATTTCTTTTCAGAGAAATGACGGCTTCCCTGCTTGGTAATACACATGTGATCAACAGTATTGAAAGATTGAAAGTATGGGATAAGGAGCATCCGAATTCCATTGAGGTAAAGCGTTTACTTATTCCGCTTTATTTGACGAACCGACAAGTCAAAGAGGCAAAAGCTGAGGCGGAATTCCTTCTGGAAGTGTCGACGGAAGCAAAGGATCTTGACCTGGCATCCAACCCCTATCTGTACTCCGGTGAATTCAAGAAAGCACTTGAATTGCTTAATGCCGCCTATGTTAAAACTTCCAATGAAGATGTGCTGCTGCGTATGGTTGTCATTATGGATGAATATACGCATGAACGAAAAAAAGCCATACAGCTTTTAGAAACACACCGTCGTATGAATATTGTGACTTCAAACCAACTCTACTTCAAGCTGCTCTCACTCTATGTGAAAGAGAACAACATTGATGGTGTGCTTGAAATGTATAAAGTGTTATACGAGAACGATAAAAAAGATGAGTACCTGACAAAGATCATTGAGGCTTATGCCTATAAAAAAGATATTGATGGAGCCATTGCCTTCCTGGAAAAGAACAGTGAAGACGATAAAATTCTTTATGATCTCTATAAAAGTAAGAAATATTTCGATAAAGCTTTAAATCTGGCAGATAAATTTTACAAAAAAGACAATGATCCCCGCTGGCTTGCAGAAAAAGCCATTTTGACTTTTGAAAAAGCCAAAGATAAAAATGATAAACAGATGATCCGACAAGTGGTCTCCTATTTTGACAAAGCATTGGCAGAGGGTGTCGATGACAGTATTTACCTGAACTATTATGGTTATACGCTTATTGATAAAGATATTGATGTGAAAAAAGGGATGAAGATCATCTCTGATGCATTGGTACAGCAGCCGGACAATACCTATTATCTTGACTCTCTGGCTTGGGGATACTTTAAAGAAAAACAATGTAATAAAGCCTATGATATGATGAAAAAAGTGGTGGACATGGAAGGTTTGGATGAACCTGAGATCGCAGAGCATTGGAATGTCATCCAAAAGTGCCAATAGAGAAAGACGTTCAGCGTTCAGCGTTCAGCGTTCAGGTATAATACAGCAAAAATTTTTAGTGAGAAAAACATGGCACAGATTTTAGACGATATCATCAAAAAAACAAGAGAAGATCTTGAGAAGCGAAAAGTAGACTATCCGGTCGAGTGGTTAGGACGTTCTCTGGCTTTTAACCCTTTTGTTCCCAAAGATGTACAAAGTGCATTACGTTCGACAGAAGAGAATCCTTACCGTATTATTGCAGAAGTGAAAAAAGCAAGTCCCAGCAAAGGGATCATTCGTGAAGATTTTGACCCGGTAACGATTGCCCAGGCCTATGAAGAGGGTGGGGCAGATTCCCTTTCCATTTTGACTGAACCGCATTTTTTCCAGGGAGACAAAGAGTACCTTGGCATGATACGCCGTTATGTCAGTATCCCTCTGCTGCGAAAAGATTTCATTGTTGACAAATACCAGTTGGTAGAAGCGTTGGCATTTGGTGCTGACTATGTGCTGCTTATTGCGATGGCACTCTCAAGAAAAGAGCTCAAAGAGCTCTATCAGTATGCAAGACACCTGGGACTGGATGTATTGGTAGAAGTACACAATAAAACAGACCTGGTCAAAGCCATTTTTGCCGGTGCGGAAATTATCGGTATCAACCACCGAAACCTTGAAACCTTTGAGATGGATATGACCTTAAGTGAAAAGCTTATTCCCCTTATTCCTAACGGGAAGATCATTGTGGCAGAGTCGGGTATTGATGACCATGAAACAGTCGTTGAACTCAATAAAATAGGGGCAGATGCTTTCCTGGTTGGTGAGCACTTTATGCGTCAGGATGATATTACTGCGGCGATCAAAGCGGTGAAATACGGGATATAACCAGGGTGCGTAACCACGCACCCTACGCGGGAATGCTGATTAGCTTAAGAGCTTCTTCACCATCACATTAATTCTTCCACCATCAGCACGGGAACCAATCTCTTTTTTAGCGGCACCCATCACTTTACCCATATCTTTCATGCTTTCAGCACCGACAGAGGCAATGACTTCTTTTAAAATATTTTCCAGTTCTGTATCATCCATTGGCTCAGGCAGATAGGCTTTGACAATGGCTATTTCTGCATTCTCTTTCTCTACAAGATCATCACGCCCTGCATCTGCAAACTGTGTTTTTGCATCTTCACGCTGCTTGAGGTACTTCATCATGATGGCTTCAACATCAGCATCAGAGACATCTCTTCGCTCATCAACCTCTATCTGCTTAATTGCAGCCTGAATATTTCTGAGTGTATCTCTCTTTACCACTTCTTTGGCTCTCATCGCATCTTTAATGTCACTTTTTAACTGTTCTTTTAAACTCATGGAATCTCCTGTGTAATTTAATTCGATTATACTATAATAAAGCATGAAAATTACAATAAAAGACAAAGAGTTCGACACAGCAGAGATTACACAGCTATACCCGGCAGGGATCGTAAAAACAGGATATGAAGATGAAACCACGCAGGTCAGTCTTGAGTGGCTTGATGTGGAAGCCAAAGGAAAAGTGGAAGTGGTCGGGTTTGGAATTTTCGTCTATTTGGGAGATGAGGAGAAACACTCTTTTATTTTTGATACGAAAGAAGAGATGGATGAAGAGATAGGACGTATTGCGTCACAAATAAAAAGGTAAACCTATGAAGAGAATATTTTGGGGATTAGTGGTAGCCGTATTGGTCACACTTACGTTGTCAGCAAGAGAGACAGACTATGCTTCATCGCATTATAAGTATATTTCAGTCTATGAAAAGAAGGCAGTTTCTCAGCACATGCAGAGTGCCATGAGTCTAGATACCTTTCAGACACTGATCCGTAAAGAGTGGGATATGGGGTATGACATTACAGAACTCAAATACGGCAACGGGAAATGGATAGGTATCTTTTCAAAAAGTAACAAAGATTCTCAGCAAACCTACATCGTAGCACCACGCTGGGGCGGTGTGAACAATGTACTGGAATCGTACTGGAAACAGGGCTACTATATGACACAGATCGAACATGGTCTGGCAGAGTGGATCGTTGTATTTGAAAAGAATACCGGCTATACCAACCAGTCTTACGAACGCAGAAAAACTTTGGATGAATTCACAGACAATGTGGAGAAAAGATGGAAAGAGGGCTACGACCTCATAGACCTTGAATATGGTCAGGGACGATGGACAGGGATCTTTGCTGAAAACACCGGTTACACGGGACAGTCTATGGTCATCCGTCCGCGCTGGAGTGAAATGGTACGTGTGATTGATGCCCATTGGAAAAAAGGGTATCGTGTTTTAAACATTGAACAGACGTTGGGAAAGTGGATGTGTCTTTTTGTTAAGTCAAAGCATGAAAAAGCACAAGGCTACGAGACAAGCCCAACGGTAGAAAACCTCAAAGAGAAACTGAGTGAACGTCAAAAAGAGGGCTACAGCCTCACAGACCTGGCTGAAGGCTGGTAAAACTGTATTTTACGGTATGCATAATCGCGTAGGGTTGGCTTCAGCCGACCATAACAAATGACCTACTTCTCCTCAAAATCCAAAGAAGCCGAATTGATACAGTAACGCTGATAAGTCGGTGCCGGTCCATCCGGAAAGACATGCCCAAGGTGGGAACCGCAGGCAGCACAGCAGACTTCAACGCGTCTCATACCCAAAGAGTCATCAACGATCTCTTCAATGCATTCTTCATTCACAGGTTTGAAATAGCTTGGCCACCCTGTACCTGAGTCAAATTTAGTCTCTGAAGTAAAGAGAGGTGTGTGACAGCATTTACAGCTGTAGGTACCTTCGGCTTTGTTATCCCAAAATTCATTTTGGAAAGGGGCTTCTGTACCATGGTTTAAACAAACGTTATACTCCAGTGGGCTCAACTCCTGTCTGAGTTTATCTTTATCTAATTCAATTTTATAAGACAATTTTTATCCTTTTTAAATATTTCCCTCATCATAACAGATTTTCTTTGGATTTAAGTTAGTTTAGTCTATTATTCCTAATCTAAAAATGGAGAATTTATGTCAACATTTCAACTTTTTCTTTTAATCCTCGCTGCAGCTATACTTTATGCCTTTTTCAAGCAACTTTTTTCAGGTTCATACCCTAAACGTGGGGTAGATTTTGAAGCTAAAAATGCAGATGCACAAATAGGCGGCGTCAATCGTCCCGATAAAACATTTTCAAAACCAACCATACAGCCGTCCCGTATGGAACAGCTTTTAAGCATGGCAGATGAAGCCATTGAGAGAAATGATCTTGAAGAGGCTAAAAAAGCACTTGGGTCAGCATTGATCATTGATGAAAACAATATAGAAGTACTTCAAAAAATGGCACAGGTTGCTATGCAGAGTAAAGATTATGAAGAAGCCAAAGAGAGTTGTGAAAAACTGATAGCCATAGATGACAAAGATGATATGGCACATGCCCTTTTGGCCAACGCCCTGCATAAACTAGGAGATGATGAGGGTGCCGAAAAACATCATGAAAAAGCGATTTCGCTTGATCCAGAATATGCACCTCACCATTTTAATTATGCCAATACACTTTATGACCTTGACAGAAAAAAAGAAGCCCTGATCGGGTATAAAAAAGCCTATGAGTTGGATGACAGTATTGATGCAGCCAAAGAGATGATAGAAAAACTGGAGGGGAATGATGAGTAGTGCATGTTTTGTCACACAGGAAGCGACCAAAGATATTTTGTTAAAAGTGACCAATGTCTGTGGTGAGTGTTATGCAGATTTGAATGAAGGTGATACCATTCATTATGATATGCAGAATTACCGTTTTTTATGTAACTGTTGTCAGGAAAAGTTGTGCTCTATGATGAATGAAAATTGTGAAATCGTCTATGATGAGGCAGAACCGACACTTTTCTGCTAGTCACCCAACGTTGCTTCAATATACTTGATCGCATTCAAATAACTTAAACTGTTCAACACAACCCCTTTATAGGCAATGTCAAAGGCTGTACCGTGATCGACAGAGGTACGCAGGATCGGTAAATTCAAACTCACATTAATTCCTTCATCAAAATACAAAGCTTTTAAAGGTGTCAGACCCTGGTCATGATACATGGCAATGTAATGCCTGTAATTTTTTCTGACATTGGGAGTGAATGCCACATCGGGCACTAAAGGTGCTGTGAATATCTCTCCCCTCAGTACTTCATGGGCATTGTCAATGGCTTGTTGAATGATCTTCTCTTCTTCTCCCAATACACCATCATCTCCCGCATGTGGGTTTAATCCCAGTACAGCAACTTGCTTGTCTGGTTTGGCTGTTTTGTAAAAATCCAGTAAAAAACGTGTCAAATGTTTTTCATTGATACTGCCTGCTACTTCTTTTAAGGGAATATGCTCTGTAAAGAGAGCGACATACATTTTGTCACAACCAAGCATCATAATGGCTTCCGCATCAAAAAAATCTCTGAGTGCATCGGTATGACCCTTGTAGTTTATGCCCGCTAATTCCCAGGCTTTTTTATGGATGGGAAGGGTACAAATGGCATCGACTTTTTTAAGGTCTGCCATAATGACAGCTTTGTTGAATGATTCGTAAGCGTAGTGACCACTCTCTTTGGAAACAACTCCTGCTTCTATCTCAAAATAGGGTGCTACTTTTTCAATAGTTTGAAAGTTTTCAGGAATGGGGAGTTTGAGTTTGTCAGAAGCCTGTTGAAGCATAGCTTCATCAATACAGTAGAGTGGTTCAACGATCTCTGAAACAGCATCATGGTTTTCCAGTGCGAGTTGGATCCCGATACCGTTGAGGTCACCGATTGAAATAGCAACTTTTTTTAAAGACATCTATCCTCCGTAGGGTGCGTAATCACGCACCTTTTGTTTGGCCTTTCGGCAGATATTTTTGTGATATGCAAATTGTATGATGAGGTGCGTGATTACGCACCCTACGCGAATTATCTGATCATTTGGGCTTTCATATCTAAAATGGCCTGTTCCAATCCAACATAAACAGAACGTGCCACAATACTCTGTCCGATGTTTAACTCTTCAATGGTCTCTATTTCAACGATCTCTTTGAGATTCTGCATGTTGAGTCCGTGACCGGCAGCCACGCGGAGACCTCTCTCCATGGCATAACAGCTTAAAAGACGCAGGTTTCTCAACTCATCATCGAGCATCTGTTTGAGTATTTTTCTTGAAAGTTCAAGTTCCGGGATGCTGTGGTGTGTTTTGGCAAGGTTGGAGTAGAGCATGGCATAGACATTGGCATATTTTCCTGTATGGAACTCTATCCACTCTACACCCAGGTCAAGAGATGCGGTAACGGCACCCAGTGTCGGGTCAATAAAGAGAGAAACTTCTATTTCCTCTTTTTGCAGACGTTTAATGGCTTCTTTGAGTTTTGGCTGTTCACCCTCAACGGCTAAGCCGCCTTCTGTGGTCACCTCTTCACGTTTTTCAGGTACGAGGGTCACTCTGTGGGGGCCTAAGTCACAGGCAATGTCTATCATTTCAGGAGAGATGGCACACTCAAGGTTGACGGGAAGCATGGAAAGTTCTATAATGTTTTTAGCATCAGCATCCTGCATGTGACGTCTGTCTTCACGCAGGTGAATGGTGATCTGGTCTGCACCGGCACGCCTACAGATGCCCAAGGCATCCAAAGGGTCGGGGTCGGCTACTTTTCGTGCTTCTCTCAATACTGCAATATGGTCTATGTTCACGCCTAATAACATCTTGGCTGTCCTCTAGTAATATTAGTTTGATTATAGCAAAAGTTTTTGTATAATCCATTCATAATCTACCTTGGAGTTAATGATGTCCGAAAAAAAACCACTTCCAACCAGTTACTATAAAGATATTAAACACAACATCGGTAACGGAAAGCCCACTATTTTGGCTTTTGGGATGTCCCACTGCTACTCCTGTCTGGCCATGTCCAAAGTCTTTGCTGAAGTTCTGGAAGAACATCCTGAATACCAGATCTTCTCTATAGACGGACAAAAAGAGCGTCTGGTCAGCCGTGACATCTACAAACTCAAAGAGATGCCCACACAGATCTTCTTTAATGCAGCGGGGGAGGAAGTTTTCCGTCATACCGGTGCCTATAAAAAGCCGGTGCTTGATATCATTTTGAAGAAGTGGGGTTTTGTTTAGGGCACCTATTATTAGAGGTGCCCTTTAGTAAACCCAACCATAACCAATCTTTCGATATAATCGCGTCAATATTATTTAAAAGGCTTATAAAATGGCAAAAAGAACAATTAAAAAAGCAGTATTGGCTTACTCAGGCGGGCTCGATACAAGTATTATTTTAAAGTGGCTTCAGGACGAGTATGAGTGTGAAGTAGTGACATTTACAGCTGACCTTGGTCAGGGTGAAGAGGTTGAACCTGCACGTCAGAAAGCCCTAGATATGGGGATCAAAGAAGAGAACATCTTCATCTTGGATCTAAGAGAAGAGTTCGTGAAAGACTTCGTATTCCCAATGTTCAGAGCCAATGCCATTTATGAGGGTGAGTATCTTCTTGGAACCTCTATTGCAAGACCATTGATCTCTAAAAAGCAAATCGAGATCGCACATCAGACAGGTGCTGATGCTGTTTCTCACGGAGCGACAGGAAAAGGAAATGACCAGGTACGTTTTGAACTTGGTTACCTTGCCCTTGACCCGGACATTGCTGTCATCGCACCATGGAGAGAGTGGGACTTGAACTCACGTACAAAACTTCTTGCCTATGCGGCAGAGCATGGTATTGACATCGATGGAAAAGGACAGGCTAAACCTTACTCAATGGATGCCAACCTGCTTCACATCTCTTACGAGGGTGAGCATCTGGAGAATCCGTATGCAGAGCCTGAAGAAGATATGTGGCTCTGGTCTGTCTCTCCTGAAAAAGCACCCGATGAGCCGGAGTATATTACGATCTCTTACAAGAACGGTGACCCGATCGCGATCAACCGTGAGGAGATGTCTCCTGCAACGATCCTTAAAACGTTGAATGACTATGGTAACAAACACGGTATCGGTCGTATTGACATTGTTGAGAACCGTATGGTGGGTATGAAGGCACGTGGGTGTTACGAAACACCGGGCGGTACCATTATGCTAAAAGCACACAGAGCCATTGAATCCATCACGCTTGACAGAGAAGAGGCACACATGAAAGATGAGCTGATGCCAAAGTATGCCAAACTCATTTACAACGGTCTCTGGTGGTCTCCTGAACGTCGTATGCTGCAGGCAGCTATAGATGCAACCCAGGATCAGGTAGAGGGTCTTGTGAAGTTGAAGCTTTACAAAGGTTCTGTGACTGTTGTCGGTAGAAAGTCAGATGTCACACTCTACTCTGAAGAGCACTCAACATTTGAAGCGGATGATGTCTATGATCAGAAAGATGCAGAAGGGTTCATCAGACTCAATGCATTGCGTTTTATGATCGAAGGTAAAAAACAGCCTGAACGTATCAAGACGATGATCGGTGATTTTGAAGAGACGGAAGTCTGTCGTATCGAAACCGGTTCTGTAACGATCTGTGAGCGTATTAAACGTTTCTTCGGGTTTGGAAAGAAAGACGAAAAATAAACTGTAGGGTGCGTAATTACGCACCTTGTTGTTAAGCCTTTCGGCGGAGATTTGTAGTTTATGCAGATTTATTTATGTGGTGCGTGAATACGCACCCTACGATTTCCCCTCAGGTAGAAATTTTTCCATTCTCTTCAACACTTTCGAAGGCTTGAACTTCAAAAAACTCTCTCTATACAAAAAACTCGGTATCAATTCCAGAAACAGATAAGCAATAAACAACATCGGATAGAAGGCATAATATTCATTTTTAAAGGATTTGAATGTATAGCGTTCCTCAAACCACTCCTGTGCACTTTTGAGTCCATTGTAAAAGAGCAGTACTTCCATGGAAAAGATGGAACCCCAAACGAGGTAGGTCAGACCAGTGACAAGGAAAGCACCTTCAATACCGTACATCCCCATGACCGCTGCAATGAAAATGGCGAGGTAGATGGCAAAAGAGGCAAAGCCGATGGTGGCAAAGATGACCAGTGCGGAGAAGATAAAGAGAAGGGCGCCCATGAGTATGAAAAGCTCAAGGAAGGTTTTTTGCTCATTGAAGGTCGGGCTGAAATAGGCGCCGACAAGGGTAATGACAAAGAGTGCGATGACAATGAGGGCTAGGGAACGGTACTCTTTCATTTTTTTCTCCATATATTATTTTGGCCTTTCGGCAGATATTTTTGTTGTATGCAAATTTATTTATGCGGTGCGTGAATACGCACCCTACGCGATTTTTGTAAGTTCGATTTTATCGAATGCATATATGATATTTATTTTTGGGTAGGTGTTCGATGAAATCGAACCTACGGCTATATTTTATGCAATTTCGTATAGTTTTGTCAATGACTTGACATCTGCTTTACGTCCTAACCATTCCTGGTAAAGCTTAGACATCTCTTTTGATCCACCCTTGGCCAGAATATACTCTTTATAGCCTTTTGCTTTCTCTTTGTTAAATCCGTTCTCTTCATCGATGCAGGTAAAGAAGGCATCGGCAGAGAGGACTTCTGCCCATTTGTATGAGTAGTACCCTGCGGCATAGCCTCCTGCAAAGATGTGTGCGAAACCGTGCTGGAATTTGTTGTAGCTTGGTGCTTTGAGCAGAGAGGTTTTTTTTCTCACACTGTCAATAAGAGTCTGCACCTCTTCACCCTGATAGAGTTTTTGATGAAGCATAAAGTCAAAGAGTGAGAATTCTACCTGACGTAAAATGCCAAGTGCCGCCTGGAAATTCTTGGTCTCTTTGATCTTTGCCATCAAGTCATTTAAGATAGGCTCACCTGTTTCATAATGGAAACCGAAACGTTTGAGAATGGCTGCTTCATAAGCAAAATTCTCCAGGAACTGTGAAGGGAACTCTACCACATCCCAGGCCACACCGTTAATGCCGGAAACGGAACGTTCATGACATTTTCCGAAAAGATGGTGAATGGCATGACCCATTTCATGGAAGAGGGTGACAACATCATCGTGTCTTAGGAGGGAAGGGGTATTTTCTATGGCAGGGGAGAAGTTACAGACCACAAAAGCTGAAGCCAGGTGCTGTTTGCCGTCACTGTCGGTGTAGTGTGTCTCCCAGTCATTCATCCAGGCACCGCCACGCTTCTCTTTGCGTGCTTCAAGATCAAAATAGATACGTCCCGACAGTTCGCCGTTTTCGAAGATATCAAAAGGTTTGACACAGTCATGCCAGGTCGGTACTTCTGTAGGTTTGAAGGTCACAGAAAAGAGTTCTGAGACAATGTCGAGCATACCATTGAGTACTTTTTCCTGCTCAAAGTAAGGTTTTGTCATAGTATCATCAAAATCAAATTTCTCTTTTTTGAGCTTTTCAGAGTAGTAGGCAACATCATAGCCCTGCAGATCATCAATGCCGTCGGTTCTTTGGGCAAAGTCTTTCAACTCTGCCAACTCATTTTTTGCCTGTGGCAAGGCAGCATTGGCAAGGTCATTTAGAAAGCCAAGTACCTCTTCCTGAGTTGAAGCATCACGGGTTTCCAAAGCATACTCTGCATAATTGTCGAAACCGAGCATCTTTGCTTTCTCCTGCTTGAGTGCCAGCATCTGGTCAATCACCTCCGCATTTTCCGGGGCTCTGGTACTGTAGGCTTTTGAAATGGTTTTTCTGTGTTCTCTGTTCGGCCCGTAAGTCATGTAGGCAAGGTATGAAGGAATTTGAAGGGTGAATTTGTAGACGGTTTTGTCCTCAACTTCTTCTTTGGCTGCATCAATATCGGACTGCGGCATACCCTCTACATCTTTTTCATCTGTCATAATGAGTTCAAAGGCATTGGTGGCATTGAGCAGGTTTTGTGAAAAGTTGTTGGAGAGTTCTGAGAGTTTAAGAGAAATCTCCTCCATTCTTTTTTTCTTTTCTTTTGGGAGTTTTGCTCCGGAGAGGACAAAGTCTCTCACTTCATGTGTTACCACCATTTTTGCTTCTTCATCATCAGCTTTGATCTGCTCTATCTTTTTGAAAAGGGCTTCATTTTGTGCAATTTCAGAAGAGAACTTGGAGAGCAGGGGGAGAGACTCCTCGTAGGCTTTTTGTGTCTCATCGGAGTTCATGACTGAGTTGAGGTGTGAGAGCGGGGTGAAGAAGAGTCCCAACGCTTCATCAAGATCCTGCAAGGGTTTGAGGACTTTGACATAGTCCGTTTCACTACTTTTGGTAATGCTTTCAATGACTTCTCTTTGTTGGTTTAAAAGTGTTTCCAATGACTGGGGAAACGTTTCCAGTTTATCTATTTTAAATTCTTGAAACATAGGGTATCCAATATTGATTTTGGCTGATTGTATCATAGCTACAATAATAAATATCATCTATTAGTAAAGTTTAGATAAAATATTACAAATTATAACTTGAACGAGGATATCAAAATGAAAGTATTATTAATAAAAGACGTCAAAACACTTGGAAAAGTGGGTGAAATTAAAGAGGTAAAAGACGGTTATGGTCAAAACTTCCTCATTAACAAAGGGTTGGCAAAACTGGCGACACCTGAAGTGGTAGAGAATTGGAAATCAGAGCAGGAACGCATCGCAAAAGAGCTTAAAGAAGAAGTTGCACGTTTGGAGTCTGAAAAAGTAGCCTTAGAAGCAGCGACCATCAGAATTGAAAAGCAGTCTGCTCCTGTTGGTATAAAAGGTTCTGTAGGTAATGCAGATATTTCTGCTGCCATCAAAGAACAACTCAATATTGACCTTGATAAAAAACACATTAACCTCAAAAAGGCACTGAAGTCTACGGGTATTCATGAAGTAGATGCAAAGCTGGGTCACGCGATCCATGCAGCACTTAAAGTTGAAATCGTAGGTGTCTAAGTATGTTTGACGCTACTACGATACTGGGCTATAAGGCCGACGGTAAAGCGGTCATCGGTGGCGACGGCCAGGTGACTTTCGGTGATACGGTACTAAAGAGTAATGCCACGAAGATCCGTACCCTGCATGAGGGAAAAGTACTTGCAGGTTTTGCGGGAAGTACGGCAGATGCTTTTAACCTTTTTGATATGTTTGAAGAGATCCTGGCTGAGAAAAAAGGTGATCTGTTTAAATCGGTTATCGGGTTTTCCAAAATGTGGCGAAAAGACAAACATTTGCGTCAGCTTGAAGCGATGATGATCGTCTTGAACAGAGAGCATATTTTTATTCTGTCAGGAACAGGCGATGTGGTCGAACCTCAGGACGGACAGATTGCCGCTATTGGATCAGGAGGGAATTATGCCATCTCTGCTGCAAGAGCATTGGCCAAACATACAGATCTTGAGCCAAGAGTATTGGTACAGGAGTCTTTGGAAGTTGCCGGAGACCTTTGTATTTACACGAATAAAAATATTAAGATTTTAGAACTATAAAATAAGGACATTAAATTGGATAATTTAACACCTAAAGAGATCGTATCTCATCTGGATCAGTATGTGATCGGTCAGAATGATGCCAAAAAGACCATTGCTGTGGCATTGAGAAACCGTTATCGGCGTATGCAGCTCACAGAAGAGATGCAGCAGGATGTCACACCAAAGAACATTTTAATGATCGGTAGTACCGGTGTGGGTAAAACAGAAATTGCCAGACGTTTGGCAAAGATGATGAACCTGCCTTTCATTAAAGTAGAAGCGAGCAAATACACGGAAGTAGGATTTGTCGGTAGAGATGTCGAGTCGATGATCCGTGACCTGGCAGCCATTTCCATGAGTATTGTGCGTGAGTCTGAAAATGAGAAAAATGAAGAGAAGATCGCAAATTATATAGAGAACAAGATCATTGAAAAACTGCTTCCGCCGCTGCCTGCGGGTGCAACCGAGCAGAAGCAGGCAGAGTATGATGCCTCGTTTGCCCGTATGCAGGAGAAGTTCGCCAAAGGAGAGCTTGATCATCTGAAAATTAAAGTGACCATGCCGAACAACCCGGCTATGCCTGAAGAGGGTCTGCCGCCTCAAATGATCCAGGTGCAGGAGTCTATTGTCAAAGTACTTGGCGGTATGGGGAAAAAAGGGCCTGAAAAAGAGGTGACAGTGAAAGATGCGAAGAAGATCCTTGCGCAGGAAGCCAGTGAAGAGTTACTGGATGAAGAGCAGCTCAAGGAACTTGCACTTGAAAAAGTAGAGAAAGGCGGTATTGTCTTTTTGGATGAGATCGACAAAGTCGCTGTCTCTGCCAACTCACAAGGGCGCCAGGATCCGAGTAAAGAGGGTGTTCAGAGAGATCTGCTTCCTATTGTAGAAGGCTCAACGGTGCATACAAAGCTGGGTATGGTCAAAACAGACCATATTCTCTTCATTGCAGCAGGGGCGTTTCATGTCTCCAAGCCGAGTGATCTGATGCCTGAACTTCAGGGACGTTTTCCTTTACGAGTAGAGTTGGACTCTTTGGATGAAGAGACACTTTACCGCATTTTGACAGAGCCGAACAATTCACTCATTAAGCAGTATCAGGCTTTAATGAAAGTGGAAGAGGTGGAACTTGTTTTTGATGAAGAAGCCCTGCGCTCTATTGCAGCCTATTCACTTCTGGCCAATGAAAAGACAGAAGATATCGGTGCGAGACGTCTGCACACAGTCATGGAAAAGATACTCGAAGAGATCTCTTTCTCTGCCGATGAACATGTAGGTGAAACGATCACTATTGATAAATCATTGGTAAAAGAGAAGATCGGTGCGGTGGTTGAAGATGAAGACACAACAAGATATATATTATAACTTAACTTTCGCACCTAAACCCAAGCATTTTCTGAGTGACATCCTGCAACACAGCGATAATACTCACTAAATCCTCATTCCTGTTGACAACATCTTCGATTTTAGCTATTTCATCAAGTATGG
>JALSUP010000147.1 GCA_027071315.1 Sulfurovum sp. | reverse complement strand
AACTGTACCCCGGATGCCCCGGTAATTGCCACCACTAATTTCACAGTATAACCCTTCTGTTTTATTGTATGGATTATAGCTAAAGTAATTGAAGAGTTTCAGAATGTGCTTTATCTACAGAGAATGGGAATACACAGTCAACTGCTTAAAAACTAGATAATTATCAATGAGATTGTAAAAATGAAGTGGAGCGGGCGAAGGGATTCGAACCCTCGACAGCCTGCTTGGAAGGCAGGAACTCTAGCCACTGAGCTACGCCCGCTCAGATATAGTTATATCGGTGGTACCACAGGTCGGATTCGAACCGACACGCCCGAGGGCAGAAGATTTTGAGTCTACCAAGTCTACCAGTTCCATCACTGTGGCACATACGTCTTAAAACGTAAGTGGGATTTTACTCTTTGGGAGCTTAAACAACGTTTAGATGCAGGGCGAAAAGCATTTTTTATGTCAATTTGAAAGATTTTAAGCGTTACTTATTTTAATTTGTTATAATATCTTCATTAATTAATATCAACTCATACAAGGCCTATTTTTGAAGATCTCACTTATCATTATTGCCATTTTATTTTTCTACGGAGCATTTGCAACATTTTTCCATGACACAGCACTGGCTGGTAATATAGGACAGATAGTCGGCAATACCAATTTACACCTTTTTGGTTATTTTGCCTATGTCAACATACTCATACTGTTTTACCCACTCTATAAACTCTATACCGATGCCTCTGTACGTAAGAACATTGACTTCTACTTAGGGTGGATACTTTTTTTCATTGCCGCTGTGTTATTCGAATCATTAGTATTGGAACTCAAAAATTCAGGTTTTATTGGCACACAGATCATCTCTTTTCTTGAACCGCTCATTGGAAAAGCAGGGCTGTGGCTGCTTTGGCTTATGATCATCTCTCTTTCTGTTGTTTTCATTGTGGAAGATGACTTCTCCTTTACAGAGTGGGCAGAAAACATAGCAAATAAAATGAAGCCGAGTCAAAAAGAGAAAAAAGAAAAAGAGGATGAGCCAAGTAAACTGGGGAAAACACTTAAGAAAATATTTACCAATCCTTTCTCTTCTCCTGCCCTGGAAGATGAGTTGATGCCGGAATTGGATGAACCTCTCTATGTGAAGCCTAAACCTGCGAAAGCAGTTAAAAAGCCAACACGTAAAAGAGCCGTAAAGAAGAAAGAGACAGCTGTTGTTACTGTGCCTGAAGACGATAACATCATCCATGAAGAAGATGACTCAGTCCTTCAGGAAATAGAAGAGCTGGAAGAGCAGATGATCAAAGCATCCAGTCCTAAAAGAGTCACTAAAAGCAGCAGTAAAGCCGCAAGCAATAACGTTGAAATTGTCTCTGAACTGGTAGAAAATTCAAAACTGCTTGATGAAATGGAGAAGGGAGCAGTTGCTAAACCAAAGAACTTCAAACTCCCGAAAATAGAATTTTTACAAAAAGCACCTAAAACGACTAAAAAGATCAATGAATCGGAAATCGACCATAAGATCGATGAATTGATGGCAAAACTCCAGCAGTTCAAAATAGACGGAGAAGTGGTACGCACCTACTCAGGGCCATTGGTGACCACTTTTGAGTTCAAACCGGCACCCAATGTCAAAGTATCGAAGATCCTTGGACTGCAAGATGACCTTGCCATGGCATTGGCTGCCGAGACTATCCGTATACAGGCACCCATCCCCGGACGTGATGTCGTAGGGATCGAGATACCAAATGCAAACATTGATACTATTTATCTGAGAGAGATCTTAGAGAGTAGTATATTCAAAGAGTCAAAGTCCAATTTGACGGTAGCACTTGGGAAAGATATTGTGGGTAACCCGTTTGTAACAGATATTAAAAAACTGCCGCATTTACTGATAGCAGGGACCACCGGATCGGGTAAATCTGTGGGGATCAATGCCATGATACTCTCTTTGCTGTATCGTAATGATCCCGAGCACTTGAAACTGATGCTTATTGACCCTAAAATGCTTGAATTTGCTGCTTATGAAGATATACCACATCTTATCACTCCTGTCATCACGGAACCTGCCAAAGCCATAGCGGCACTTGCCAATATGGTCGCTGAAATGGAACGGCGTTATAGACTGATGGCGGATGCCCGTACGAAGAATATAGAAAACTATAATGAAAAAGTGAAGAAATCAGGGGAAGAGACTTTCCCTTACATTGTCGTTGTCATTGATGAGTTGGCTGACCTTATGATGAGCGGGGGAAAAGAAGTTGAGCTTAGCATAGCAAGACTTGCTCAGAAATCACGTGCCTGCGGTATTCACCTTATTGTTGCGACACAAAGACCCTCTGTTGATGTCGTGACGGGAATGATCAAAGCTAACCTGCCTTCCAGACTCTCTTACCGTGTTGGTTCACGCATAGACTCTAAAGTGATTTTGGATGCTATGGGTGCAGACTCGCTTTTGGGACGCGGTGATGGACTTTTTACCCCTCCGGGATCAACAGGTCTGGTACGTATCCATGCACCATGGAATACAGAAGAAGAGATAGAAGAGGTAGTAGAGTATATTAAAGCACAGCGTGCACCAGAATATGATGAGTCTTATCTTGTCTCCGGTGGTGCAGCTTCGGGTGGAGGATCTGACTCAGACATAGACCTTGACCCGCTGTTTGAAGATGCAAAATCTGTGGTACTGAACGACCAGAAAACGTCCATCTCCTACCTTCAGAGAAAACTGCAGATAGGCTATAACCGTTCGGCGAACATCATAGAACAGCTTGAAGCCAAAGGTATCCTCTCTGCACCCAATGCAAAAGGTAACAGGGAGATACTCTAAACCCTTTACCCCTCACAGAAAAAGTCGCTGAATGCCACCTTTTCTGTAACTATCTGCTACATCAACTACAAGTACTTTAGCCACTCTTATCATACCAATAACAATTAACAGCATTTACTGTAAAATCTAAGCACAAATTATTAAATAAATAGGAGACTTTATGGCACTATTAGAAGCGTATAAAGCACATACAGAAGAGAGAGCGAAACTTGGTGTTCCACCATTGGCATTGACTGCTGAGCAGACAGCTGAGTTGGTTGAATTATTGAAAGCATCACCGATTGAAGATGCAGCGTATGCGATCGAACTTTTTGAAAATAAGATCCCCGCAGGTGTGGATGATGCAGCCTATATTAAAGCAGCATTTCTAAATGACATCGTACAGGGAAAAGCAACTTGTACTGAAATTGATCCGGTAAGAGCAACTTTCCTTTTAGGAACTATGTTGGGTGGATTTAATGTGGCTCCTCTTGTAGATGCATTGACATCTTCAGATGCAGCAGTGGCAGAGTCAGCAGCGACACAACTTAAAAATACACTGCTTGTATATGATTCATTCAATGATGTGAAAAGACTTATGGATGAAGGTAATGCACTGGCTAAAGAAGTGGTGGAGTCATGGGCAAATGCTGAGTGGTTCTTTAACAAACCAGAAATGGCAAAAGAGATCACCGTGACTGTTTACAAGATTCCTGGTGAAACAAATACAGATGACCTTTCTCCTGCATCTGAAGCATTTACAAGAGCAGATATTCCTCTCCACGCGAACTCATTCCTTGTCAACAGAATGGATAACCCTCTTGATACGATGAAAGAACTCAAGAAAAAAGGTCACCCGCTTGCTTATGTCGGTGATGTTGTCGGAACAGGTTCTTCAAGAAAGTCAGGTATTAACTCTGTGCAGTGGCATATGGGTGTCGATATTCCTTACATTCCGGGTAAAAGAACAGGTGGTATTGTCCTTGGAGACATTATTGCACCGATCTTCTTCAACACAGCAGAAGATTCAGGATGTATCCCTATTCAGGCACCGGTTGGAAAGCTTGAGACAGGTGATGTGATTACGGTTAAACCATTCGAAGGTGTCATTGAAAGAGATGGAGAAGTGGTTTCTGAGTTTACGATTGAGCCAAACACACTTCCTGACGAGATGAGAGCAGGTGGACGTGTCCCACTTATTATTGGAAAAGGTCTTACCGTTAAAGCCAGAGAAGCACTCGGTATGGATGCCGGAGATATCTTCATCAAGCCGGCAATGCCTGCAGACAATGGAAAAGGTTTTACACTGGCACAGAAAATGGTTGGTAAAGCAAGTGGTATGGAAGGTGTTAAGCCGGGCGTATATTGTGAGCCTGTTTGTGCCACAGTTGGTTCTCAGGATACCACAGGTCCTATGACAAGAGATGAGATCAAAGACCTTGCAGCATTGAACTTTGGTGCTGACTTTGTACTTCAGTCATTCTGTCATACGGCAGCTTACCCTAAGCCAGCAGACATTGAGCTTCAGCACACACTTCCAAAATTCTGGACAGAGAGAAAAGGGTTTATTCTTAGACCGGGTGATGGTGTTATCCACTCATGGTTGAACAGAATGTGTCTGCCAGATACTGTAGGTACGGGTGGAGATTCACATACACGTTTCCCAATCGGTATTTCTTTCCCTGCCGGTTCCGGTCTTGTTGCCTTCGCCGGTGTCACAGGTATGATGCCATTGACAATGCCAGAGTCTGTGCTTGTTAGATTTAAAGGTGAAATGCAGCCGGGTATCACACTGCGTGATATGGTCAATGCCATTCCTCACCAAGCTATTAAAGATGGTCTTTTGACTGTGGCTAAAGCAGGTAAGAAAAACATTTTCTCAGGACGTGTCTTAGAGATTGAAGGTCTTGAAGATCTTAAATGTGAACAAGCGTTTGAACTTTCTGATGCATCTGCCGAGCGTTCAGCTGCGGCATGTACAGTGAAGTTGAACAAAGAGCCTATCATTGAGTATTTGGAGTCTAACATTGCACTGATCGAAGAGTTGATCGCTCAGGGCTATGAAGACAAAGCGACACTTGAAAGAAGAGCACAAAAAATGAGAGATTGGATCGCGAATCCGGTACTTCTTGAAGCTGATGCTGATGCAGAGTATGCAGCTGTTATCGAGATCGATATGTCAGCAATCAAAGAGCCGATCCTGGCTTGTCCTAACGATCCGGATGATGTTAAAACATTGACAGAGATTCATGAACAGGGTATGAGAACAGATATTGATGAAGTATTCGTCGGTTCATGTATGACGAATATCGGACTCTTTAGAGCGCTGGGTGAAGTCCTTAAAGGGGAAGGTAAAGTACCTTCCAAACTATGGGTATGTCCTCCGACAAAAATGGATGAGAAGACACTGCAGGAAGAGGGTTACTACTCAGTCTTCGGTATGGCCGGTGCAAGAGTTGAAATCCCGGGATGTTCACTCTGTATGGGTAACCAGGCTTCTGTTGGACAGGGCGCATGGGTATTCTCTACTTCGACAAGAAACTTCGACAACAGACTGGGCAAAGATTCTCAAGTCTATCTTGGTTCTTCAGAGCTTGCCGGTGTGGTTGCGCTTAAAGGAAGACTCCCGACAGCAGCAGAGTACATGGAGATTGTGCCTAATAAGATCAAGCCGGAGATATCAGATGATGTTTACAGATATTTGAACTTCAATAAAGTCTCTAAAGATGAGCTTGAAGCGATGGTAGAGTAGTCTTAGACGCCTCCCATTCAGCAGAGACTTTCTCTGCTGAATACTCCCCACTTTTTTACACTTCCCCTTTATTAACATACCATCTATTTTCATTGGTTATACTGTTATGATATTTACAGTATTGAGGATCACCCATGTTAAAAAAACTACTTTTACTTCTATCACTTTTGTACCTTCCTGCTTTGGCAGACACGACTAGTGAGATAAACCATCTTTTAAATTATATTGAAAAAACCGATTGCCAATATATACGTAACGGTGATGTCCATAATGGTGTTGATGCAGAGAAACATATTAGAAAAAAATATGACTATTTTAAAGATGAGATCAAATCTACAGAAGATTTTATAAGACTGTCTGCAACCCAAAGTACGATGTTTGGAAATAAATATTATATACAATGTAAGGACTCCCCTAAAATTGAAAGCAGTAAATGGCTTTTAAAAGAGTTAAAGCGATATAGAACAAAATAACTTAACAAAGGAAAGATCATGAAACATATTTTAATCATTGTAGCCCATCCAAAAGAGGAGAGCTTCTTATTTAGAGATACCCTTTCACAGGCAGTAGTGAAATGAAGTCTGCACCGAAGACTTTGAACCAGGAGGCTTTTGGTGGCGCATAAAAGGTTTTTACTTTTCCATTTTCCAATGTTTTCCAAATAGGCCCATCCCATACATCTCCGTCTTCATCTGCCGGGTAAGTTCCCCAGGTGAGTTTGTAGAAGTACTTGAGTCCGATGATCGTGTTGAGATCTTCTGCCTGTGATCTTGTGAGGTCATAGGAGCTGATCGTCATGAGGTATTCCGTATTGAGTTTGTCTGACCGGGGGTCGATGTTGGCAGAGCCGACGATAAGTCTTTTGTCATCGATAAGCATCAGTTTGGTATGCAGAGAGACAGCATTGAATTTGTGTTTTTTGATCTTTTTTATGGCTTTTTTAAAGCTGTCACCCTTCACCTCATAGAGTTTGACACCCATCTCCACTAAAGGTTTGATACTCTCTTTGTAGCCACCATAGACGGCAAAGACATCGGTTGAAGAGAGTGAGTTGGTAATGACAGTCACTTCGATGTTCTGATCGCGCATTTTTTTGATGTCTGCCATCATCTCATCACTTGGGATGAAGTAGGGAGAGATGATGG